>CALGUD010000046.1 GCA_937901915.1 uncultured Flavobacteriaceae bacterium | reverse complement strand
ATGTTTAAAAACGGTCAACTCTATTCAGGGAACTACAAGAGAATAGAAACGTAAGCAATTAACAATTGAACGTTTACTAGTTAAAGCACCAAATCCCAATAACTACATAACTCAATTAAACTAATAATCATTAATAAATATTCGTGAATCGGTGGCAAATAGAGAATTGAGAATAGAAACATACACCAATTAACCATTAACGGTTAACAATTAACAACATCCGATTACACAGTTCAACGATTAAACGATTAAACAAACAACCTAATACCCACTTAATTTTCATAATTTTGTATATGTTTTGAATTCCAAAATAAGGGAGACAAATCAATTAAACATTTATAAAAGCCTAGTGCCAAAAATTTTTCCATACAAAGCTGTAAGGCCAAACAAAGAAAAAGTTGAACTCATAGTGTCTGAATCCTATGAAACCTACACAAAAGAAGTGTTAGATGGCATATTGCGTGACAATCCGGTGTCGTTCCTGCATATTTTAAGGCCGGGATATAAAAAAAACACTACGGTTTCAGGACAAAAAAGATACAATCTTGTGAAAGACCGTTTTTCAGAATTTGTAAAAGCAGGTACACTATGCCAGGATCAGGTTCCCTCTTTGTACATCTATAAAATAGAAAAAAAACATGCTTCTTTTTGTGGAATTTTGGCAGCTACGCAAACAGACGATTATAAAAACGGAAATATAAAAAAGCATGAAAACACCCTCGAAAAAAGGGAAAAATTATTTAAGGACTACCTGAAGGTTGTGAAATTTAATGCTGAACCCGTACTCCTCACCTATCCTGATAATAATGTAATTAAAGATTGTATTGCAGAAATTACAAGTAAAGATTGCGAATACTCATTTTCCACAGATGCGGTTAAACATTCAATGTGGAAAGTATCGGATGAAAAAGTAATAGGCCAAATTCAACATCAATTCGAAAAAATAAATACTTTTTACATTGCAGACGGCCATCATAGGTGTGCATCGTCACATTTACTTGCTGAAGAAATGAAAGCTGAGAATCCTGCCCATACGGGAACTGAAGCCTATAATTACTTTCTAAGCAACCTATTACCTGAATCCGAATTAAAAATATATGAATTCAACCGTTTAATAAAAGATTTAAATGGTTTAACAAAAAATGAACTCTTAACAGCATTAAAAAAACAATATCAGGTAATACATAAAGGCCCGGAATTATACAGGATTATTAACAAACATCAGTTTGGTATGTACCTGGAAGGTGAATTTTACTTGCTTCAATTAAAAGAGGAAGATTTTAAATTTAAAAATGCATTAAGCAAACTGGATGCACAGTTATTATATGAAACCATTTTAGAGCCCATTCTTAACATCAAAGACTTGAGAAATGACAAACGGATTGATTATATTTATGGAAAAGAAAGTATTGTAAAAATTAAAGAATTAATAGATTCCGGCAAATACAAACTCGCTTTTAATTTGGCCCCTGTAACGGTTATGGAAATAAAAGAAGTAGCCGACCAAGGCTTAAAAATGCCACCGAAAAGCACCTATATTGAGCCTAAATTATTAAGTGCACTAACAATTTACGAAATCTGACAAATGTTCCCGGAACTATAGAAATATTAAATTAATTAATGAGCATACAAGATAATTTAAATCAGATAAAATCATCCCTCCCCGCACATGTAACCCTTGTTGCAGTTTCAAAAACCAAGCCTGTAAGCGATATTCTGGAAGCTTACAATGCCGGCCACAGAATTTTCGGAGAAAATAAGATCCAGGAAATGACTGAAAAATGGCAGCAATTGCCAAAGGATATAGAATGGCATATGATAGGGCATGTACAACGTAATAAGGTAAAATACATGGCAGAATTTGTGAACCTTATCCATGGAGTTGATAACCTGAAATTATTAAAAGAAATAAATAAGCAGGCTCTAAAGCATAACAGGGTTATTGAGTGCCTGTTGCAAATACACATTGCGGAAGAAGACACAAAATTTGGATTCGATGAAAATGAAGTGACAGCGCTGCTGTCTTCTGAAGAATTTAAAAGCCTGACTAACATAAAAATTTCAGGTTTAATGGGTATGGCTACATATACTGAAAACCAAGAGCAAATTAAAACAGAATTCAAGTATTTAAAATCGCTCTTTGAAAAATTCAAGATTCAGAATTCACATTTTAAAAATTTATCTATGGGGATGAGTGGTGATTATAAACTCGCAATAGAATGCGGTAGTAATATGATTCGGATAGGAAGTAGTATATTTGGTGATAGAAATTATAATTGAATTTTAAGGTAGTATTAAATAAATAAACAGAACAGCAATGAGCAAAAAGTGCTGTTAAAAAAGATTAAAACAGATAGGTGTACGCCATATTAGACATAGAAACGACCGGAGGTAAATACAACGAAGAGGGGATTACAGAAATTGCCATTTACAGATATGATGGACATAAAGTTACCGATCGCTTTATCAGTTTAGTCAACCCCGAAAAAGATATACAGCCATTTGTTGTGAACCTCACAGGTATCAACAACAATATGCTTCGAAGTGCTCCTAAATTTTATGAGGTGGCTAAACGAATTGTAGAAATTACCGAAAATTGTATTATTGTAGCACACAATTCACAATTTGATTACCGGATATTACGTACTGAATTCCGCCGGCTGGGATTTGACTTCAATAGAAAAACAATCTGTACAGTAGAATTATCAAAAAAGTTAATTCCCGGAAAAGATTCTTACAGTTTGGGTAAATTAGTGAGATCTCTAGGCATCCCTGTAAGTGACCGCCACAGGGCCAATGGAGATGCTCAGGCAACAGTCAAGCTTTTTAAAATGCTCTTGGCTAAAGATACCTCAAAAGATATTATTAAAAGTGTTGTAAAAACTGAAACAACAGGCCAGTTAATTCCGCGGTTTCTTGATATAGTTGAAAAGTTGCCCTCTGCTACGGGTGTATATTATATTCATAAAAGTGATGGCTCTATTATTTATATTGGTAAAAGCAGGAATATCAAAAAGAGAGTAAATCAACATTTAACCGGAACTTCAAATAAAGCAAAAAAAATACAAACTGAAATCGCCGCAGTTACTTTTGAAGAAACCGGCAGTGAACTTATAGCTTTACTAAAAGAAAGTGAAGAGATAAAAATAAACAAGCCTACTTATAACCGTGCTCAACGGAAAAATTTTTTCCAATATTCACTGCAAAAAAGTTTAAATGAAAATGGTTATTTAACACTTAAAATAGATAAAGCCGATGCAAGAAGGAAGTCTATTACTGCTTTTTCATCTTTAGATGAGGCAAAAAATTTTCTTTATAAGATCACCGAAGAGTTCAGTCTGTGTCAAAAGTTAAATAACTTATACGATACCAAAAAGCAATGCTTTGGTTATACGATAAATAAATGTAATGGTGCCTGCATTGAGCAAGAAACTGTTACAGAGTATAACCAGAGAGTTGAGGGCTTTTTAAAGAATTACAGCTATCAGGACCAGAATTTAATTATTGTAGACAGAGGCAGGGAAGTAGACGAAAGATCTGCAATTTTAATTGAAAACGGTATATATGTAGGCTTCGGATTTTATAATTTAAATTACCAGATCAATAATTCCGAGATTTTAAAGTCGGTTATTACACCTATGGACAATAACAAAGACGCACAATATATCATTCAATCGTATTTGAGGAGACGCCAGGTATTAAAAATTATTAAAAAAACATAAGGATTAAAATTTAGTCAATTTGTCAGATAACAACACAAATAAACCCTGGAAACAAAGGCTTCATGAAATTATTTATGAGGCTGATACTCGTGCAGGCAAACTATTTGACATCATTTTGCTATGGGTAATTATTTTCAGTATAGCGTTTGTGATGTTGGAAAGTGTTCAATCTATTAATGAAAAGTATCATGACTTTTTTAATGTAGCTGAATGGGTTGTTACTATTTTATTCACCATTGAATATATTGCCAGAATAATCGCTGTAAAAAAACCTTTTCAGTATATTTTCAGTTTCTATGGTATTATTGATTTTCTTGCCACTATACCAAAATACTTGTCTCTTTTGTTTGTTGGGACCCATGCTCTGCTGGCTTTAAGGGCTCTAAGGTTACTACGGGTATTCAGAATATTAAAACTTGTACGTTATACAGGTGAATCTGAATTTCTTCTAAAAGCGTTAAAAGCAAGCAGGGCCAAAATTTTTGTTTTCTTATTCGCAATAATTATCATGACTATTATCCTGGGAACAATTATGTATTTAGTTGAAGGAGGGGTTAATAGCGGTTTTACAAGTATCCCTAAAAGTATTTATTGGTGTATTGTAACCCTGACCACCGTTGGTTATGGTGATATAACTCCTATTACTACCTTAGGGCAATTCATATCAGTAATTATTATGATATTAGGTTATGGAATAATTGCCGTACCCACTGGCATAGTATCTGCAGAATATACGAGACAAGACCGTAAAATACATGTGAATACACAGGCCTGTCCAAACTGTAGCGCCGAAGGACATAAAGATCGTGCCGAGTTTTGTTATAATTGTGGACATACACTTCATGAAGGATAAATACCTTATAACAGTTGTGGGGCCTACAGCCATTGGAAAAACTACCATGGCCATTAAACTTGCCCGGCATTTTAATACGGAAATTATATCTTCAGACTCCAGGCAGTTTTACAAAGAAATGAGCATCGGAACTGCCGTGCCTTCTGAAGAAGAACTGGCCGCTGCCCCACACCACTTTATTCAACACAAAAGTATTTTTGACCCCTATTCTGTTGGTAAATTTGAACGCGATGCAATAAAAAAACTAAAAGAGTTGTTTAAAAAACATGATGTAGTCATTATGGCAGGTGGTAGCGGACTGTACGTAAATGCTGTCATTGACGGACTTGATGATTTCCCAGCAATTGATGATTCTGTAAGAGAAAAACTTAACTTTGAATTAAAAGAACATGGAATTGTTTCACTTCAGGAAAAGCTTAAAGAGTCAGACCCTGAACACTATAAAAATATGGATATAGAGAATCCGCAACGCCTTATAAGAGCTCTTGAAATATGTGTCGGAACAGGTAAACCCTACTCTTCATTTTTGAAAAAGAAAGAGATTGCGAGGGACTTTAAATCTATTAAAATAGGCCTCACGGCCGATCGGGATATTATTTATGACCGGATTAACCGGCGGGTTGATATCATGATCAGTGAAGGATTAATTGATGAAGCCAAGGGATTATATAAATACCGGGATTTAAATGCATTACAAACCGTGGGTTATAAAGAATTGTTCAGTCATTTTTCGGGTGAAGGTGATTTAGATTTTGCAATATCCGAAATTAAAAAGAACACCCGTAGATTTGCCAAGAGACAGTTAACATGGTTTAAAAAGAACAAAAATATTCTTTGGTTTGAATACACTACCCCATTGCAGCCAGTTGTAGATAAACTTTCCGCAGAAATAAACAAATCCTGATGTGCATGATGTATATCGTATTTAGTAGACAGAAATTATGAATGGTATTTTCATTTTTTCTGAATAGCTTTGTAAAAATATCCGCTATGAGAACAATTAAAAAATTGCATAAGGCCGAATACAGGCCCATACACGATTTAATCACCTATTCTCCTTTACCCACTGCTTCTTTACAACAGATAGACCCATTTATATTTTTAAATCATCATGGCCCACAAACTTACAAACCTGGAAATAAGGGCCTTCCGTTTGGCCCTCACCCCCATCGCGGTATGGAAACTGTGACTTTTATACTTGAAGGGGATATAGCTCATAAAGATTCATCGGGAGGGGAAAGCGTTATACAGGCTGGAGGCGTTCAATGGATGACAGCTGGAAGCGGATTGATACATACTGAGGTTTCTTCTGATAAATTCAAAAAAGAAGGCGGCGAATTAGAAATTTTACAACTGTGGATAAACCTGCCTTCCAAACATAAAATGAGAAAACCTGCCTATTCAGGATTAAAAAAAGAAGATATCCCACATATTTCTGATAGCGAAGGAGTAACGATAAATTTAATTTCAGGACGTTGGAAAGAACAAAAAGGTCCGTATGAGCCACTATCTGATATTTTCTTAAGCACCATAGAGATAAAAAAAGACAGTAACATCCATGTAAAAGTGAAGAGTTCAAGAAATGTATTTTTGTATGTGGTACAGGGAATGGTTAGTGTAAACGGTGAAAAGGTCTCCAAACTTCATTTAGTAGAATTTAATAACGATGGTGAGGATATTTTAATTGAAGGAACCGAGAACAATGTCATAATTTTTGGACATGCAGAGCCATTTAATGAACCCATGGTGGCACAAGGTCCATTTGTTATGAATACCATGGAAGAAATCCGTGAAGCTTATGAAGATTTCCAAAATGGAAAAATGGGAACCTGGAATTAATTTTACTAATAAGCTCACGTAAACAACATCTATTTGCAATTTTGTTACAAATAAAAGTGTAATGCTAAATACTATTAGAAATTATTATATTTATAAAATCATTACTAACCAATGAATATCAACCAGACACCGGTCATTTTTATTATGGGGGTCTCAGGTGTGGGTAAAACCACTATCGGACTTCTTTTATCAGAAAAACTTTCAATTCCTTATTTTGATGGAGATGATTTTCATCCTGAGGAAAATGTAAAAAAAATGGCCGACGGTCATCCTCTTCATGATGATGACCGGTATGGTTGGTTAGTAAGCTTGAATTCCCTTGCCAGGGAGCAGCAAAAAGTAAAAGGCTGCATAATAGGCTGTTCTGCATTAAAAGAAAAATACAGGAATATATTAAAAAAAGGAATTGAAGACCATGTAAAATGGGTGTTTTTAAATGGCACTTTCGATCTCATTTCATCCCGGATACAAGCTAGAAAAGGTCATTATATGCCTCCTTCCCTGCTCCAATCGCAATTTGACACTTTGGAAATACCTGTGGAAGCCCTGAATGTAAGTATAGAAAACTTACCTGAAGAAATTGTAGAAATTATAATCAGGGAATTACTAAATAAATCTGAATTCGGATTAATTGGCCTTGGAGTAATGGGTAAAAGCCTTGCAAGAAATCTGGCTTCTAAAGGGTTTAATCTTTCAATTTATAACAGGCATTTAAAAGATGTTGAAGAAAATGTAGCTAAAAATTTTAAATCTGAATATGAAGAGCTTAAAGCCTCAGAGGCATTTGATAACCTGGAAGCTTTTGTTGGTTCTCTTCAAAAACCAAGAAAAATAATGCTTATGGTGAATGCAGGGAAACCAGTTGATACCGTTATTAACGACCTGCTACCATATTTGTCTGAAAACGATATAATCATAGACGGAGGAAATTCCCATTACCAGGATACCGAAAGAAGGATTAATTTTCTGAAAGAAAAAAATATCCATTTTATCGGTGCCGGTATATCCGGGGGTGAAAAAGGTGCCCTGGAAGGACCTTCCATTATGCCCGGAGGGAATGTTGAAGCATACAACCATGTAAGACCTTATCTTGAAAGTATTGCCGCCAGAGATAAAGAGGGAGGTGCCTGTTGCACTTACATTGGAAAGAACGGGAGTGGACACTTTACAAAAATGGTTCATAATGGAGTTGAGTATGCAGAAATGCAACTGCTTGCAGAGGTATATCAGATTTTCAGGTCGGCCGGTAAAAACCCACCGCAAATTGCAGATATATTTTCAACATGGAAAGATAAAGCAAACAGTTATTTACTTGAAATTACCATTGACATTCTCAGAAAAAAAGAAATAGATAAATGGTTGATTGACAAAATACTGGATAAAGCAGGTAATAAAGGAACGGGATATTGGACTGCAGTAGCATCAGCTCAGCTGGGGGTTCCCGGCACCATGGTTACCACCTCACTATTTGCACGTTACGTTTCCTCCTTTAAAGAAGAACGCATCCAAATGGAGAAATTATACCCTAAAAAAAACGATCCACCTGTAATAAGTAATGATGATGTATTAAATGCGTATCAGGTGGCACGCATCATAAATCACCAACAAGGTTTTAAATTATTGTCTGAAGCATCAGAGGCTTATAAATGGGATTTGAATTTGAGTGAAATAGCTCGTATATGGACCAATGGGTGCATCATCCGTTCGCAACTTATGGAAAACCTGATCCCTATTTTAAAAATTAATGATAACATTCTTCTCAATAAAGTCATTAATGATGAAATAATATATTTAAAATCATCTTTATCACGAATAGTATCAGAATGCATTCATAAAGAAATCCCGGTTTTATGTTTAAGTGATGCTATAAACTATTTAAACGCTTATACCCAGGCAAACTCAGCCGCAAGTATTATTCAGGCTCAGC
Source organism: uncultured Flavobacteriaceae bacterium (assembly GCA_937901915.1). Lineage (GTDB taxonomy): Bacteria > Bacteroidota > Bacteroidia > Flavobacteriales > Flavobacteriaceae > Abyssalbus. Next base: position 38,612 of record CALGUD010000046.1, on the reverse strand, counting down.
GGGATTATTTCGGAGCCCATACCTATCAAAGAAATGACGATGAAACCGGAAAATTTTATCACACTAATTGGAAAAATTAAATACTAATGATTGAATATAATTTGTTGCTCGCAGTTATAGCTGGTATTGTTGTTTTACTCTTTTTAATACTGAAAGCTAAATTACACGCGTTTATTTCCCTTTTAATTGCCAGTATTACAGTTGGTGTAGTAGCAGGCATGCCACCCCTGGCCATAATGGATACCATTAAGGAAGGGATGGGTAGTACATTGGGTTTTGTAGCTACAGTTATAGGTTTGGGCGCTATGTTCGGTGCTATTTTAGAACATTCCGGTGGAGCCAGAATAATTGCTTCGTTTTTAGTGAATAAGTTTGGTGTAGACAAGGCTCCTTCGGCTATGGCAATAGCCGGGTTTTTAGTGGCAATACCCGTATTTTTTGATGTGGCATTTATATTATTGATTCCCATGGTCTATGCATTGCAGAAGCAAACTAAAAAGTCTTTATTAATATTCGCACTTCCCCTGGCTGCTGGTTTAGCTGTCACCCATTCTTTTATTCCCCCTACTCCCGGTCCAATTGCCGTAGCCGACATTATTGGGGCTGATCTGGGTTGGGTTATATTTATTGGAGCTATTATTGGTTTTCCTTCTGCTATTCTAGGCGGACTCATTTACGGAAAATATATAGGCAATAAAATATATGTTGAGGCACCAAAATTGGATTTAAAAACAGAGAGCAGTCCTAACGAAACTAATAAAAAGATACCCAATATATATACTATCTTTGGAATTATAGCTATTCCTATTCTTCTTATTTTGATAAGTACTTTTGTAAACAGCGGACTTATACCCATAAATAGTGAAAACCTGAAAATGATCCTGAATTTAATCGGGCATCCCTTTTCAGCCTTAATAATTGCAAATTTAATTGCATGGTATGTTTTAGGGATAAGACTTGGGTTTACTAAAGAGGAACTTCTTGATATTACCGCAAAATCAATGGGGCCGGCAGGATTGATTATTTTAATAACCGGGGCAGGTGGTGTGTTTAAACAAGTATTGGTTGATACCGGAACCGGAGAAATGATTGCCAAATCTTTGGCGGATGTGGGTTTTCCGGTATTGGTGTTTGCATATATGGTATCACTTTTAATCAGGGTTATTCAAGGCTCGGCAACAGTCGCCATGATTACGGCTGCAAGTTTAGTATCTCCTTTAATTGTAGATGTGGCAGACAGTTTCGAGTTGGCTTGTATTGTTATTTCTATAGCTGCAGGGGCAACATTTATGTCGCATGTAAATGATAGTGGCTATTGGCTTGTTAAGGAATTATTGGGCATAACTGAAAAAGAAACTTTTAAATCATGGACAATTATGACAGGAATATTATCTTTATCAGGATTTTTATTAGTTTTGATTATTAACTTCATATATTCAAGTTATGAAAAAAATAATGATGATATTGTCAGCTTTACTAATTTTTTCATGTAAGGTTAATCAGAAAGATCATACCGAAATAGAAGATAATTTAGTTGCTGAAAATACAGAGTTTCACTCAATTGGTACAATTGAAAGATTGGATCCTGAACTAGACAATTATATTAGCGCCTCTGCCCAAATTGAAATTATTGCTAAAGGATACAAATGGTCGGAAGGCCCTTTATGGATTGACACTTTAAAAACATTGATATGGTCTGACGTCCCTGCCAATACAGTATATCAGTGGAAAGAAGGTGAAGAAGCCAAGGTTTATATCAAACCCTCAGGTTATACAGGACAAACACCATCACAAAACAAAGAACCGGGTTCTAATGGATTAATACTGAGTCCTGAAGGAAAATTAGTGTTATGTCAGCATGGTGATAGGAAAGTCTCTTTTATGGATGCCGACATAAGGTCTCCCCAACCAAAGTTTACCACCATTGCAGAATCTTTTGAAGGAAAGAAATTCAACAGTCCTAATGATGCTGTTTATGATGATGAAGGTAACCTGTATTTTACTGATCCTCCGTATGGCTTAAAAACACAAGATGATCAATCCCCTGAAAAAGAATTAAAATTTAATGGTGTATTTAAAGTGTCTCCGCAAGGTGAAGTAACTATGTTAGTAGATAGTTTAACGAGGCCAAACGGTATTGCTTTTAATCCGGAGTTTACCAAATGTTATGTAGCTAATTCAGATCCTAGAAAAGCATATTGGGCTGTTTATGATGTTACCCCGGAAAAAACATTTGAAAATGGCAGGATTTTTTTTGATGCTACAAGCATGGTTTCGCCAGGTAAAAAAGGCCTCCCCGATGGTTTAAAAACAGATGATTATGGTACTTTATATGCAACAGGTCCCGGAGGAGTATTAGTAATAACTTCCAGTGCACAACACATTGGTACTATTAACACTCAACAAGCCACTTCTAATTGTACTTTTAGTAAAGACAAAAGGACTTTGTATATGACGGCCCATAGCTATATTATGAGGCTTGAATTATAAATATTAAAATGTTCTTAAATAAAAAAAGCGGAGGAAGACCTCCGCTTTTTTTAAAATGAATAACCAATTATTAGCTAAAAATAATATTCTTATGATATTCTACAAGTCCATCAATCGGCCTACGCATAATATTACCAATTATTAATCCGTTTTCATTCATTTTTTCTTTCAGTTCATCCTGAAGATAATGTGCAATACTGCCAACAAAGTGAACAGGAACATTTTTAGCAAGTTCATACTGTTTTATTGCATTATCTATAAACAACTGCATTGCGCTTTTTATTACCCGCTGACAATACTCTTCATTTTTATTTTCAATAATAAACCTTGCAAATGTTGCCAGATATGTATTGGGGTTCGGTTGCTTATATAGATGATTCTTAATCACATCCGCTTCAAGATCATATTCCTGAGAAAATTTGGTTGCGAGTTTAGATGGCATTTTATGATAATAATAATCCCGAATTAGTTTTCGTCCGAAGTAATTACCACTACAATCATCCATCAAAATATATCCCAGGGAAGTTACTTTTTGAAAAAGCTGACTCCCATCCCAATAACTACAATTAGACCCTGTTCCCAGAATACATACTATTGCAGGTTCATCAGGATTAATTGTGGCGTAAATAGCCGCATATGTATCTTCTTTCACAGAAATTTTTGCACTTTGGAAAAATTGTTTAAAAATATCTGTGAGAAAGTTACGCATCCGGTCCGTACCACATCCCGCTCCATAAAAATAAAGATGAGTTACTTCTTTTTTATGCTTTGATAATTCAAAATTATTCGCCAAACGATCCTCTATTATTTCACGGGTTAATACTTCCGGGCTTAAGCCTAATGTTTGGGTTAAAAATAATTTATTACCATTTTCATCAAGGGCTATCCAATCAGATTTAGTGGCACCGCTATCAACAATTAAAATCATATGACCTTATCTTCTATTCAAAACTGTTATTCAAACGTATAATTATAATTTAATTACAGCGCATTGATATATTCTGCCAAATCTACAAGTTTATGAGAATAACCTGTTTCATTATCATACCATGAAACTACTTTAAAAAAGCTGGAACTCAATCCGATACCGGCATCAGCATCAAAAATACTTGTGCGAGTATCACCAATAAAATCTTGAGAAACAACTGCTTCATCAGTATAACCTAAAATACCTTTTAGCTCACCATCTGCTGCTTTTTTCATCGCTTTGCAAATATCTTCATAAGAGGTCTCCTTTTTTAACCGTACCGTTAAATCAACTACAGATACATCTGCAGTAGGTACCCTGAATGCCATACCTGTTAATTTTCCGTTTAATTCAGGAATTACTTTACCAACAGCCTTTGCTGCCCCTGTAGATGAAGGAATGATATTTAATAATGCACTTCTACCGCCTCTCCAGTCTTTTCTGGAAGGACCATCAACAGTTAACTGCGTAGCTGTAGTAGCATGAACAGTGGTCATTAACCCCTCTTCAATGCCAAAAGAATCATTTAATACCTTTGCTAAAGGAGCCAAACAGTTGGTTGTACATGAAGCATTGGATACAATTTTATCTGAAGCTTTTGCCTGTTTGTGGTTTACCCCCATTACAAACATAGGAGCATCCGCAGAAGGAGCTGAGATAACTACTCGCTTAGCACCAGCGTCTAAATGAGATTGTGCTGTATCCAGCGTTGTAAAAATACCGGTACACTCTGCAACTATATCTGCATTCACTTCATTCCATTTTAGATTTTTCGGGTCTCTTTCAGCAGTAATTCTAACTGTTTTACCATCAACTACTAAATTTCCGTCTTTAACTTCAATTTTACCGTCAAATCTACCATGTACTGAATCGTATTCTAATAAATAAGCAAGATGTTCTACATCTAATAAATCATTTATAGCAACTACCTCTACATTGGGCCTTTTTACGGTTGCTCTGAAAACCAGGCGACCTATCCTACCAAAACCGTTTATTCCAATTTTTACTGTTGACATTTTTTTAATTTTTATTGCGATTACTAATTCCTTTAATTAATTATATTGACATGATATCCGATACTCTTAAGAGTTCCTTATCAATTTCTGATTTACCTTTTACTGCCTGTTCCAGTGGTGTTAAAATAATACCATCATTTTTTATCCCCACCATATAATTTGTTTTCCCTTCCAGGATGGATTCTACCGCCTTTACTCCCATTCTGCTTGCCAATACCCTGTCATAACAGGAAGGCGAGCCACCACGTTGCATATGGCCAAGAACAGAGACCCTTATATCATAATTAGGAAGGTTTTTTTCAACATACTCTGCAAGTTCAAATACATTTTTGCCTGTTTTGTCTCCTTCTGCAACTACTACTATGCTCGAAGATTTTCCTGATTTACGGCTTCTCTCCAGAGATTCCAGAAGTCTACCGAGACCGAGATTTTCTTCAGGGATTAAAATTTCTTCGGCTCCGGAGCCAACACCCGCATTTAATGCAATATGTCCGGCATCCCGACCCATAACCTCAACAAAGAACAGCCGGTTATGCGAACTCGCAGTATCCCGTATCTTGTCAATAGCTTCTACCACCGTATTCAGGGCTGTATCATAACCAAGCGTAAATTTAGTCCCGAAAATATCATTATCAATGGTTCCCGGTATTCCGATTATAGGAAAATCGTATTCTTCATTAAAAATCATTCCGCCGGTAAAGGTACCATCACCACCGATAACCACCAAAGCATCAATTTCTTCTTCTTTTACTTTTTGGAAAGCTTTAGCTCTGCCTTCTTTTGTCCTGAACTCATCAGAACGGACTGATTTTAAGATAGTGCCTCCTTTATTAATAATATGATGTACACTTCTTGCATTTAATTCTTCAAAATCCCCTTCAATCAAACCCTGGTAACCCCTAAAAATACCAACACATGATATATGATGATAAGCACAGGCTCTGACAACAGATCGTATAGCAGCATTCATACCAGGAGAATCACCACCAGAGGTCAAAACCCCAATTTTTTTTATGTTTCCTGACATTTAATAAATTTTGGAGCGTAAAACTACCAAACTATTTTTAATTTTCTAATATTGTATTCATAAAATTGATGATTAAAAACATTTCAATCGATTTCGATACATATTCTTAACAAATGGAACTTACTTTATTAGATTATTCAATAATTTCCGGCTTTTTTTTGTTAACACTGGCAATAGGTTTACTTACTGCAAAAAAGTCCTCAAAAAACATTAAATCATTCTTTCTATCTGACCGTAATATGCCATGGTGGTTGTTGGGGGTATCTATGGTTGCCACTACGTTTGCTGCAGACACCCCGGGACTTGTAACCGAACTAGTCCGGGTAAAAGGTGGGGTTTCCGGAAACTGGGTATGGTGGGCAATGCTCCTGACTGGAATGCTTACCGTTTTCTTTTATGCAAAGTTATGGAGAAAATCCGGAATTACTACAGATTTAGAGTTTTATGAATTAAGATATAGTGGTAAAGCGGCATCTTTTTTAAGAGGGTTCAGGGCCATTTACCTGGGAATCATATTCAATATAGTAATAATGGCTGGAGTTTGCCTAGCAGGCGCTAAAATTGCCAGTATCCTTTTGGGATTAAGCCAAGGGGAAACTTTACTGATAGCTTCTGTAGTTACCGTAATATACTCATCTCTAGGCGGATTAAGAGGGGTGCTTCTTACGGACTTCGTTCAGTTTATTATTGCTATGGTGGGCAGTATCTGGGCGACAGTTTATATTGTAAACATGCCCGAAATAGGCGGATTAAATGCTTTATTAACTCACCCTAATGTATCAGAAAAACTCAGTATTTTTCCTGATTTTAGTAGCAATGAAGCGCTTATTACATTGTTTATTATTCCGCTCGCAGTGCAATGGTGGAGTACCTGGTATCCCGGGGCTGAACCCGGTGGTGGTGGCTATATTGCGCAACGGATGCTGGCTGCTAAAGATGAGAAAAATGCAATCTGGGCCGTACTGCTTTTTAATTTTGCACATTATGCCCTACGGCCGTGGCCGTGGATCTTAGTTGGTTTGGCTTCGTTGGTTATATACCCCAACCTGGATTCCTTAAGTGACACTTTTCCTAATTTAAGTGCGGGCATAAGAGGGGACGATGTTGCCTACTCGGCCATGCTTGTATATTTGCCTGCCGGATTAATAGGATTGGTGCTTACATCACTTGTTGCTGCGTTTATGAGCACGATCTCTTCACAACTTAACTGGGGAGCTTCCTATATTGTAAACGACTTTTACAACCGGTTTGTTAGGCCTGAATCTACAGACAAAGAACAGGTACTGGTTGGGCGGATTTCTACGGTTGTGCTTATGGCATTAGCAGCAGGACTCTCGTTTTATATACAATCTGCTAAAGAAATTTTTGATTTAATGTTACAGATTGGTGCCGGCACAGGCTTACTGTTTATTTTAAGGTGGTTCTGGCACAGGATTAATCCATATAGTGAAATTGCGGCAATGGCTATTTCTTTTTTCATAGCCCTTGTATTCTTTTTTAATGAAAAACTAGAAGAACCCTGGTTTGTGATGGAAGGCCACTGGAAATTAATAACAGGTGTTTTTATTACTACCGTAGGATGGGTAATCGTAACCTTGGTTACAAAACCATCGGATACAGCAACACTCACTAATTTTAATACAGTGATTTTTGGAGAGGACTCTAAATTTAAAAATTTTAATTATAAAATATTCGGATTCATTTGCGGCGTATTTGGGGTATATGCCATGCTTTTTGGGATTGGGCATTTAATTTACGGAAACATTGTTAAATCATTTATATCGTTTTTTATTGTACTAGTAACTATTGTTGCTTTAAAGAAAATCTGGAATAAAATTGTGTAATTGTTATTGAGTTATAAGGTTATTGGTTATTAAGAGTTGCGTAATCGTGTAATCGTTTAATCGTGGAGCCTACAGTTGTTAATTGTTAACTGTTAATAGTTAATTGGTGTACGTTTCTATTCTCTATTCTCTTTTTTTCTAATCCCTATTCTATATCCAGTCTTACGTCTTGTATCTTGCATCTTATGTCATCACGGACTCTGAACTCCTAACTCATAACTCATAACCAGATATCATCTAATCCGAGGCATCTGTTTTATCCGAAAAAATGATCAATCCGTCTCCCAGTGTTTTCTTTTTATTTTCCGGTTTTTCTTCCGTTTTCTCTTCAGCCTTCTTTTTAAACACTTTTCTTAGAAGTTCACCAAAAGTATCAAAATCCACCTGGTATGAAAGCCCAACTCCTTGTGTATATCCCTGTTGCTGGGCAAAAAACTGCTGAATTTCGTTTTCCCTGTTAAATATTCGTGCGCTAAGGCTTCCGTTTTCGTTTAATAGTATCTGCACTTCCACATCACCTGCTACCACAGTTTCGGTCACCCCTCCTACCGGCACTCCTATTTTACCGTTAATAAGTATCCTGTCGCTTATTTGTGTTGAAACTGTAACCCCTAGCCTGTCTCCTGTATAGTATTCCTGATCCGGGCCACGGTCTCCTTGTTCATAAGATAACCCCACATCAAATTTGCCTTCGCCTTCATTTAGAATCTGGTTCACCAGACTCGAAGCTGTTTCAATAAGATTACCTGTTAAGGCCTGCTGACTAATATTTACTTCATTAATGAATGTACCCTGTGATAAGAGTGATAACGCCTGTAGTTCTCTCTTATTCTTATCCTCCAGCCTGTATTGCAGTTCAGAGTTAATAATGGAACTGGCATCCGGAAAGCTTATTTCATAGTCTAATTGCGGTTGTAACAGCGACTCTGATAGTTTTACAATTACGTTCGTCTCAATTTTGCGGCTTACCGGAATATTGTCCAGAAGCGCCGAAGGGTTTGCGTATAAGGAATACATCGCTTCTATATTAACATCTGCTGTGAGCGGATCTCCATCCCAGTTTATTGAACCTCCGGGTAGTACTGTAAATCTTTTATCAATAACGCCGGCATACTTGAAATTGTATTCCCCTTCAGTTGTTAAAAAGTCACCCCACATTCTGAATTTACCATTGGTGTTAATTTCAATCAATAAATTTCCATATCCTTTACCTCGTAAAGTGGAACCAGTTTTTTTATCGAGTATGATTTCTATTTCGGCTTCAGGGGTAACATCAAGGTCAAATTGCAATTCCAGACCCTTATAATCGGACAATCTACGAATTTCAAATTCACTTTCGTCTGCATTTTTGTCAATAAAATTAATAATTGAGGCATCGGCTATTGTTTCGACGTCACTTACCGGTATTTTTAATGATGTTCCTCTTTCTGTTGTTCCCTGGACTTCAATTGTAAGTTCATCAGTCAGTCCGAAAATTTTTGATTCCCCACTAATAAATCCATTACCATAATACAGCACCTCCTCCTCCTCCACAGTATCCAGAATTAAAAATCTACCTCCATTGGTGTCTACACTTAAATTTAAAAACCAATCATCAAAATTATTATGGGTTATTGTACCGTAGAGTGTAGCATTGGTATTGTATTTTGTGTCGGTTACAAGTATGTTATCAAAATCAAATGTTTGATTATAAAGGTTTACTGTGGCAGGTTCATTAAAATTAAGATTAAGATTCAGGTAAGGCACATATATACCGGCATCAATTAATGAAAGTTGACCGTTAATCTCCGGATTTTCAATTGTACCGCTTATTTGTGCTTCTCCCGTAACAAATCCGCGCATTTCTGAAATCACGTCTTCGCCTAATGGGCTAAAAGGCAAAAGTTCTACTCTATTTAAGAAAGCTCTAAGGTCTAAAGAAGATTCCTTACCGGCATATTTTACATCACCTAAAACACTTAACACCTCTTTGCCTTCTCTTTCTATAGCACCATCAACAGAATACTTTGTAAGGGTTTCATCTCCAATGATTCCTAAAATAAGACTTCCAAATCCAAAGTCATTTATTTCAAACTCATCAATCCTTACATTGGCGGACGGCAGGTAATTATCCCTTTGAAATATGATAAAATCCCCGTTCACGACACCCCTGAGTTTTAAACTATCAATTTCAGGCAGGACTTTATTTAAAGATACATCTTCAAATTCCAGTTTAATATTTTTTTGATTTGTGCCAACAATATCACCGGTAAGATCTATTCGTTCTATACCACTGTTCATAACTATTTCCTCAATTCTGAGGGTATCAAGTGTACGGTTAAAAACAACCTTGTTTTTATTATCATTTTCCTGATTTATAACCCAGCTGTTTCCTCTAAATCCAAGTTCGGATTTTTTTAAACCTACAACGGACCTGTTATCTTCATTAAATGTATGGTAAAAGTTTAAGTTATATATTTCATCTAATTTATTGCCTCCTTTAAATTCTGTTCTAAAAAACAAAGTGTCCTGTAGGGTTACGTTTATTAAATTAAAATCCGTAATATCATAAAATCCATTATCAATTTTATCAATTTCAATAAAAGTATTAAACAGAGGATTCTTATTGTCAACCTGAAGACTGATATTGTCTATAATATTACCGTATGCGTTAATTTTAGGAGATTTGAAAGTAAGCTTAAAATCACCATCATCTGCCTTCATACTACCTCTTATAAATGTATTTCTTCCAAATCTTATTTCAGGAAAAAACACATCAACAATTTTATTATATATTTTTAAATTAAAATCAACATACTGATCCGGGGGTATTTCATGAGGTGTATAGTTTGTATATATACTTCCAATAGAATTTTGTACAAGGTTTCCAAATTCCGCAAATGTAAAATTCCCTCTTACAAAACCTGTAATTATATCGGGAGAGTTAATTTCCAGTATTCTTTCCCGGCTTTTAAACGTGGAAGTAATGTTAAAATCATCAAATAAATAAGTGTCATTTTGATTTTTATATTCTGTTTTGTAAAAGCTTATTTCTCCAGCCAGGTTATCAATATTATTACCAATCATGTTCATGTGTATATCGCCTTTAAGAACAGACTCTGTGTCTTTTGTTATAAAGCCAAGTTTGTTCAAATCCATATAATCTACAGATGCAATAAAATTAAACTGGTTTAATTCTCCCGATAAATCTGCCAACCCTTTAAAATCAAGAATAAAATTAGAATCTTTGGAATTGAGAGTACCGTCAAACAACTGGTCTTTTACGATTCCCGAAACTTCAATGTCTTTATAGTTGTAATTATTATATACGAGTCCGCAAACTTTACCAATTATTTCAGTATTCAAAGTTTCCTGTGTAAAGCCTTTACCATCAACATCAAAATCAAACGTAGCAATCCCTACATTATCATTTTCCAGGAATTTTCCCAGGTCAAATTCTTCTAAAGAAACAAAACCTTTGTAAGATGCGTTGTCTATGTTTTCAATATTACTCATTCGTAAATTGGCATAGGTACTTCCCAGGTTGGTTTTAATGTTTATTTGCGCATCTATGTCATCTTCGGTTATTTCTGATTTTCCACGTAAATGCAATTGTCCGAGTTTTGCTAATGACGATGGAAGGGCATTGCCAAGTAAGTTTGGGAGCAATTCTCTTAGTTGATAATAATTGGAAGAGATATCATGTATGTCGGCATTTATTTTAAAAGGCAACTTACTGTCAAACAAATTATGAAAGAGATAATTACCTCTTATTGAAGTGTTTTCTGAAGTCAAAGCCATATTAGTGGTTTGAAGTCTATTTAGCACTCCTTCAATATCCGTAGAGAAAAGCACCTCTTTACCTTTACCAAATTCATCGTATAAAATATTTACTTCATCAAAAGAGACCTTAGAATCGGTAAAATGAGCTTTTACATTTACCTTGTTGAGAAAATCCTGTAAATTTTCCCTCTTATAGGTAAAATGCACTTCTCCGTGAATGTCGGACTCAGGTGATTTTATATTCAAATTATCGAAGCGCATTCCTGTACGCTTATAACTGAAATTTGTATTTAAGTCTTCTATTACTACTCCTTCTTCACTGACAAAAGATAACTTTTGAACTACAACATCCACATTAGGACCTTTAATTTGAAAATCCTTTCCTTGTATATTTAAGTCACGATAATTTAAGACATTAGGGGTTTCTTTATTTTCATTAATAAGCTTAAATTTACTGTTGGTAATTGTGGCTTTAGAAGATGACAAGAAAAAAGATGATTCATAATCCGGTGGACGAATAGTGTCTGTGCCTTCCAATTTTGCTACAAATATATCTAAGTTAGTATCGCGCCTGTCTTTATAGGTTTTTAACTTAAAGGTGAGATTATCTATATCAATATCTCCAAACTCTAATTTACCGTCAATTGCATTTTTCGCATTGAGGATGGAGGTTGTTAATTCCCCAATATAAAAAAGAGTGTCTTTTTGATAATCTTCAACATAAATGCCTTTAAGAAGCACATTTCCTGAATACGAAAGTCCAATCCTGTTGATACTGATGTTTGTATTAAACTCTTTATTTATGTAGGTGGTTATTTTTTTACCTAATCTGGTTTGTACGTATGGAAGGGAAAAGAAAATAATGATTAATAGTATCAATGATACTATAACCAGCAGGGTTCTGACAAGTATTTTCTTAAGTTTTTTGATAGGGCTTAAAAGTTTTACCTTTGTAACGCAATTTTTATTCCAAAACAGCTATGAAAACATCTGATGTTTACATTTTGGCCATTGAATCTTCATGTGACGACACATCACCATATTAAAAAATGGTGTCATATTATCAAATGTGGTGGCAAATCAAAAAGTACATGAGGAATACGGCGGAGTGGTACCAGAACTTGCTTCCCGGGCACATCAGCAAAACATAGTTCCGGTAATTCATCGAGCCATAGCTATGGCAAATATCGACAAAAAACGGATAAATTCCATAGCTTTTACACGCGGACCCGGATTATTAGGTTCTTTATTGGTAGGAACCTCATTTGCAAAGTCTATGGCAATGGGTTTGGATGTACCTCTTATTGAGGTGAATCACATGCAGGCACACATACTGGCACACTTTATTGATGAAGCCGGATATGACAAACCGGAGTTTCCTTTTTTGGCTATGACAATTAGTGGAGGGCATACACAAATAGTAAAAGTGAATGATTATTTTGATATGGAGGTTATTGGAGAGACTATTGATGATGCTGTGGGCGAAGCTTTTGATAAATCTGCTAAAATACTGGGGCTTCCTTATCCTGGTGGGCCATTAATAGATAAATATGCTCAAAATGGTAATCCTAACGCTTTTGCATTTCCAAAGCCAAAAGTTGAAGGATTGAATTTTAGTTTTAGTGGGTTAAAAACCTCTGTTTTGTATTTTATTCAAAAACAAGTAAAAGAAAATCCCGATTTTATTGAGGAAAATTTAAATGATATATGTGCTTCAATTCAGTATACCATAGTTAACATTTTGATGGACAAACTTAAAAAAGCAGTTAAACAAACCGGTATAAAACGAATTGCTATTGGTGGGGGTGTATCGGCTAATTCGGAAATACGCCAAACGTTAAAAGAAGCAGAAAATGAGTATAACTGGAAAACATATATCCCTAAGTTTGAATATACTACAGATAATGCCGCAATGATTGGAATTGTAGGATATTATAAATACCTGAAAGGTGATTTTGCCAGTGAAAGTATTACTGCTACGTCCAGATATTCTATTTGATTAACTATTACCAATTAAAATTAACGATTAAACAATCCGGTTACGAAGAATGATGTACTAAAAGCGATAGATGTCGGGTGACCGGTGACCGATGTTGAAGATTTAACATCCAGTTACGATTTAAAAGTACTAATGAAAATACAGAATGAATTTAAAACCGCTCAACGGTTTTCAGGGACGTACATCTATTCTCTCCTCTATTTTCTATTTTCTATTCTCTTGTGTCTAGTTGTCTTGTTGTCTTGTCTTGGGTTGGATATTGAAGTACGATTTATTAAAAGCGATAGATGTCGGGTGACGGGTGACCGATGTTGAAGATTTAAAATCCAATTACGATTTACGAGGTACTAATGAAAATACAGAATTAAAAATTTAAAACCACTCAACGGTTTTCAGGGACGTACATCTATTCTCTATTCTCTATTCTCTATTCTCTATTCTCTTATGTCTTGCGTCTTGCGTCGGGTTATCTACACCCCTTTTTCCATATTGTACATCATTTTAATTATACCGTCTGAAAGTCCGATTTTAGGCACATGAATTCTTTTAGCGGAACTCCATTTTGCAGCATTCAAATAAATACGAGTAGCCGGAATAATTACATCTGCCCGATCGGGATTTAATCCCAATTCTGAAATTCTTTCTTCATAAGTCATTTCCTGTAAAAACTGGTGTTGAGCATTGAGCCAGATGTAAGATAAAGGCTCTCCCATTTTTCTTCCGGACATTTTAAAAAGCTTATTAATATTTCCCCCGGATCCGATAATGGAAATTTTACCATTGTAGATGGCTGTTTGTTTTTTGATCCATTTCTCTATGTCTTTCCAGGTAGCGTCAGATATCATTTCGTTTAACAATCGTACAGTACCTATTTTATAGGATTTGGAATCTATCATTTTTCCTTCAGAAAATATTGAAAACTCGGTACTGCCCCCTCCTACATCAATATATAAATATGTTTTTTCTTTTTTTATAAGCTGATGTAAATCTGTTGAAGCAATAATGGCAGCTTCTCTTTTACCATCGATAATTTCTATTTTAACACCTGATTTTTTCTCAACAAGGTCTGCAAGTTCTTGTCCGTTATTTGCTTCACGCATTGCCGATGTAGCACATGCCATATATTTTTCTACACCATAAACCCTCATAGTTAGCTTAAAAGCTTTCATGGCATCGATCATTCTTTCCTGGTTCGTTTGCGAAATTTCACCGACAGTAAAAGAGTCCTGGCCTAAACGTATAGGCATTCTTAGCAGCGCACTCTTCTTAAATTGAGTTTCCTTACCTTCTTCTTCAATAACATTGTTTATTAACAATCTCATCGCATTAGAGCCAATATCAATTGCTGCAAACTTTCTTATTTTCAAATTCAATTTATTTTAATTGGACAATTTTTGTAAATAATAATCACGTATGGCAAACTGTGCCCGTACTGTTTTGCTTCCGTTCTTCTTTCTATAGGCATTATTTTGTTCTTTAGAAAACACCCTTACTTTTACATTTCCATTCCAACAAATATTAAATGTATCAATTATCTCCTTCTTAATTTCTTTGTCATAGATTGGGCACCCTACTTCTACCCTGTAATCGAGGTTTCTTGTCATCCAGTCTGCCGAAGAAATATATACACTTTCATTACCATCATTACAGAAAACAAATAATCTGGTATGTTCTAAATATCTGTCTACTATACTTATTGCTTCAATATTTTCACTCATTCCTTCCACTCCGGGTATTATACAGCAAACCCCTCTTACTATTAATTGAATTTTTACTCCTGCCCTGCTTGCCTCATATAATTTGTCAACCATTTTATAACTGGTTAAACTGTTCATTTTTAATTTTATATATGCAGGTTTTCCTTCTTGAGCATTTGCAATTTCATTATCAATAAGTTTTTCAAAACTACTTCGTGTATAATGGGGTGATACAATTAAATGTTTATACCTGATCCTTTTGTAACTGGTATCAAAAAAATCAAAAACTTTATTTATATCTTTTAATATGAGCTGGTGAGCTGTGAACAGGGTATAATCTGTATAAATTAAAGCTGTGGTTTCATTAAAATTGCCTGTGCTTACAAACCCATATCTTCTTGTTTTGTTATTCTCCTCCCTTTCAATGACACATATTTTGCTGTGAACTTTGAGTCCCTGTACACCAAATATAAGTTTAACCCCTTCGGCCTGCAGCTGTTCGGCATATTTGATATTGGCTTCTTCATCAAACCGTGCCTGTAATTCAATAAGAACGGTAACATCTTTCCCATTTTTAATAGCATTTATCAAAGAACTTACCACCTGAGAATTTCTGGCTAACCTGTATAATGTTATTTTAATTGATTTTACCTTAGGATCTATTGCGGCTTCCCTTAGAAATCTAATTATATATGAAAAAGAATGATAGGGTGTATACTGCAAATAGTCTTTAATTGCTATTTGCTTTAAAAGGCTCCCTTCATAACTAAGGTCTTTAATAGGAAGTGGCTCCAACTGTTCATACATTAAATCATATCTTCCCAGACTCGGAAAATTCATATAATCCCTGCGATTATGATACCGCCCCCCCGGAATAACGCTGTCTGTATTTTCAATTCCCATAATATCTTTAAGGAACCTTAAAGTGTCTTTATCAATTTCCTTGTCGTACACAAACCGGACAGGTTCACTGATCCTTCTTCCTTTTACACTCGAAGATATTTTTTCTATAAAACTCTTACTTAAATCATTATCTATATCCAATTCTGCATCCCGTGTTATTTTAATCATATGGGCAGATAAAGTTTCATAATTAAATATAGTAAAAATACTACCTAAGCTATACCTGATAAGGTCATCAAGAATAATAATATAACTTTTATCGCCAATTTTTGGAAGTACAACAAAACGTTCTATAGTATTTGGAATTTCAATTAAAGCATATCTAATTTCACTCTTCTCCTGACTTATATATTTTTTTATTCCTTGTGCATTTTTTTCTTTTTTCAAAACCATTTTAACCGCTAAATAGCCTGCGCTATCTCTAAGGTTAGGTAATTCCTCGAGATTATTTAAAAAAATAATTACCAGTGCCGGACTGACTTTTTGAATAAAAAATTCTTTAATAAACTTAGCATGTTCTTCATTAACCTCGTTTTCCTTGATCATAAAAATATTTTCCTTCTCGAGTTGCTTTTCGATGTCGCGTAATATTTTTAAACTTTCACTTTGCTGATTAATCACTATTTGTGTAATGTCTTCAAGTAAATCCTGGGCATTGGCACCTCCCAGCACACGCTTCCCTGTCTTTCCTGCTAATGCTATTCTTTTAACAGTTGCATATCTTACTTTAAAAAATTCATCCAGATTATTGGAAAAAATACCTAAAAACCTTAATCTTTCTATAAGCGGAACAGTTTTATCGGCTGCTTCCTGTAAAACTCTTGCATTAAATTGCAACCAGCTTATCTCTCTGTTAATGTATTGATTTTTTACTATTGTCATTTATTTTAAAAGCTTTGGAAAAACAATTAATTCAGTGTGTCCTTTATCTATACTTTCCCATTTATCAGTGTCAAACTTAATAGTTACAACACCCGATGTTGGTAAATTATCTAGAAATTTATCACCAAAGATATTAGAAATTGATGTGAATGCATGATTATGACCAAAAATCATCACACTATTATAGTCATTATTCAATGATTTAATAAAACGAATTACAGATTCTCCACTAAAATCATACAAGTCATTAAATATTTTAATTTTATTATCCGGAATATTTAAGTTAGACGAAAATATATTACACGTTGTAAGTGCCCTGTTGGCCGGACTTGAAAATACAACATCTGGTTGAATAAAGTCCTTTTTGAGATGTTTGGAAACCAAATTGGCGTCTTTTATACCTCTTTTTGCCAATGGTCTTTTGCTGTCTGTTACATCATGTTCCCAGGATGATTTGGCATGTCTTGCTAAAGTTAATTTTTTATATTTCATAATATTAAATTTTGTTTATTCTATTTCTACATCAAAATATAACCTTTCGTAGATAAAAGGATGGATTTGAACATAATTTTTTGGATAAATTTGTTTTTTTGCATTTGTTTGCACCAGTTTAAAGTTATCCACCCCGGGATAATTTAAAATAGAATAGGCCCCCTTACTATTTATACAATAACATATTTACTGTTTTGGATTATTTTGAAGCCCCAAAATAACCAAACACATCTGCTTGCATTATTGTTATACTAGATGAGTAAAAAAATTACTTTTTTCCTAATACTATTCCTTTGCATTGTTTTTAAAGGATATTGTATTAAAAATATATTAAATTCGGATGTAAACGGTGACTTAACTAAACTCACCGAAGGTACATATTTAAATGATGGCTTAAATTCATCATTTAGTTTTGCTGCGCCAACTATTACCGCTAAAATAAGGCATGTTACTTGTTTGGTAGATGGTGTTCCAAGTAATGATGGCGCTATAGATATAACAGCTGATGGATATAGCGGAGTTGTAACTTACGAATGGTCCACAACCGATGGTAGCGGATTGGATGCGACTGCACAAGGCCAGACCGGGTTAAGCGCGGGAACCTATTACTTAACGGTATATCACAATTCAAAAGTATGTTACAATAGAGTTTATGTAGTAAAAAATCCAACTCAACTGGATTTTGAAACTATTATAACTCATAATGTATGTTATGGTGAATTAAACGGAAGTATTATAATAAATGCAAGTGGCGGGGGTGGAAGCTATGAGTATTCTATAAATAATGGCGAAAGTTTTGTAAACAACAATACTTTTACAGAATTACCGGCAGGAAATTATACTGTGGTTGTTAAAGATTGTGACGGTTGCGAAGTAAAAAAAATAGTTAGAATAGAGGAAGGTTCCGAACTCTCTATTAGCTGTCCTGATGACTTAACCCTGGAATCATGCATATCACAAACAGAAATTGATAATAGTTTTTCTAACTGGATATCTCAATTTACATTTGAGGGAGGAGTTAATGCCGTTGAAAATGGCCTGGAAAATTGTACAGTCCCGGATGTATGTGGTGGCGAAGTGGTTGTAAATTATTCTGTGACTGATGATTGTGGCGCCACAGAGAGTTGCAGTGCAACTTTTAGTGTTGAAGTCCCGGGAGATCTGATTTTTGAAAATGAGGCTGAAGATTTAGCAGTAGAATGCGGAAGGGATAATACTGATGATGAGTTTTTAAATTGGTTAAACAATAATGGAAATGCATCCGTCTCTGGTAGTTGTGATGTAACATGGTCAAACAACTATAGTGATAGTAACTGGGAAACGACTTGCGGTAATATAAAAGAAATTACTGTGACTTTTACTGCAACCGATACCTGTAATAATTCAATAGAAACAACCGCCACATTCATCTATACCGACACCACAGCTCCTGTCTTTAGTGAAACAGTACCTGGCAATATTACCACAAATTGTACAAGCATACCCGATGCTGTTAACCTCACAGCTACTGATAATTGTGATAATGATGTAGAGGTGATTTTTACTGAAATAAATTCCGGGCAAAATGATGGATGTGGAAGTGAATATATAATTACACGTATATGGACGGCAACTGATTGTGCAGGGAATTCGGTTTCACAAACTCAAATAATTCACGTAGAAGATTCCACTGCACCTGTATTCTCAGAAACTTTACCCACTGATATTACCTTAGACTGTACAAGTGAAATACCCAGTCCTGTTATTCTAACGGCTACCGATAATTGCGACAATGATGTGGAAGTAATTTTTAATGAAACTACCTCCGGTCAAAATACATGTGGAAGTGAATTTATAATTACACGTACATGGACTGCGACTGATTGTGGCGGGAATTCGGTATCTCACACTCAAACCATTAACGTACAAGATACTACAGCTCCTGTATTTTCAAGAAAATTACCAGCCAGGATCATCGCAAACTGTGCCAGTGTACCCAATCCTGTTAACCTTACAGCTACTGATAATTGTGAGAATAATGTAGAAGTAGTTTTTATTGAAACAACTTCCGGAAATGGTTCCTGTGGAAGTAAGTATACAATCAGTCGCACATGGACTGCTCAGGATTGTGCGGGAAACACGGTGTCGCAGACACAAACCATAATCGTAGAAGATACTACAGCTCCTGTATTTACTGGTGTATTACCCACTAACGTAACCCTCGGCTGTGAAGAAGACCTGAGTGACATCCCCGTTTTAACAGCCACAGATGATTGTGATAATGATGTGGATATAGTATTTCATGAAGAAATTCCAAATTACGATCCCTGTGTACCGGAATATACGATTTTGCGTACATGGACAGCCACTGACTGTGCAGGGCATTTTACAGAATATACCCAGGAAATAACAATTGTAAATGACACAACCTTTCCCGAGCTCATTACTCCTCTTCCTGCGGTGATTAATGCAAACTGCTCTAATGTACCGGATGCCCCACAGCTTGAGTTTGAAGATGGTTGTTTTAATGGAGAAATAGATATTGAGTTTTCTGAAACTACACAGCCTAATGGCAACAATCGTATTCAGATTATAAGAACATGGATAGCCACTACGCTATGTGGAGACCAGGCGGAATTTAATCAAACAGTAAATGTGAACATCAGCTATAATACCATAGCTCCTGCTGAATTATGTATTGATGACAATCCTGTAAATTTAGATAATTACTTACCTACCGGAATCCCAAGAAACGGAACATGGGAAGCTGTTTCGTCAAATTCAAATTTACAGAACGGTATGTTTGACCCTTCTGTAGTACCTCTGGGTATTCATACATTTATTTACACTACTACCACCGGTAATTGTCCAGCAAAGTATGAACTTAAAATAAATGTTCATAATGATTGCGTTGTAAGCACCTGTTCCTCTGAAGATCAAGTACATATTTCAGCGGCTATAACTCCAAATGGAGATCCTTATAATGAATATTTTGAAGTTACCGGTGTTGAAGAGTGTGGATTTATAATAGAAGTTCAAATTTTTAATCGTTGGGGAAACCTTGTATACGAATCAAACAACTATCAAAACAACTGGAATGGTTTTAGTAGCAATGTTGCGGTTGGCAGTAACGGTAAAGTACCAAGTGGCACATATTATTACATTGTAAACTTAAAAAACAGTGGTTTTCCGGTGTTCAGAGCCTCTCTGTTAATCGCCGGCACATAAAAACAGACTTAAACTAACTCTACCGATATATATATGAAATTAACTTTAAAATTATTATTAGTACTCTTTCTTATTAATATTTTTTCAGTAAATGCACAGCAATTGCCACAGTTTACACAATATATGTATAATACTATATCTGTTAATCCGGCATATGCAGGTAGCCGCGAAGCTTTAAGCATTGTGGGGGTACACAGAAATCAATGGTCCGGATTTGACAGGGCACCTAAAACCAATACACTTTCAATACATACACCTTTAAGGGATGACAGGATTGGTCTTGGGTTATCATTTATTAATGATGCCTTAGGATATGAAAATTTCAATTCACTCTATGGAGACTTTTCATATACAATACAGACCGGGGATTTAACTAAACTCGCCTTTGGTATTAAAGCAGGTTTTACACATTATAATATTGATAATGAATTATTTGAAGATAACCCGGAATTAATGAATGATCCGTTATTGGCCAATAGTGCAAGGAGCCAATGGCGACCTAATATGGGTGTGGGGGTATATTGGCATACGAACAGATGGTACCTGGGTTTATCAGCCCCTAGAGTATTCAGTAATGATTACAGGGGCGGTGAAGAGGAATTTGTAAACCTTGAACGTGTAAGCTATTATTTTACCGGAGGTTATGTTTTTGACTTATCTACTGAAATAAAGTTAAAACCTGCTTTTATGTTAAAAGGCACAAACGGTGCCCCATTATCAGTTGATGCTACAGCGAATTTCCTGTTTTATGATAAATTATGGTTGGGTGTGGCATACAGGTTTGGAGATGCTTTCAGTGCTATAGCAGATTTCCAGATAACTAATCAGTTCAGAGTTGGGTACGCATATGGTGCTCCGGTATCAGATATAAAAAGATATACACACGGAACCCATGAAATTTTATTGATATACGAGTTAAGGTTTGACAACCCTAAACTTAAATCACCCAGATATTTTTAATAGATGTATTGTATGAGATTTAAAACTTCTTTATCATTAATTATTGGATTAACATTCAGTCTTCTCTGTTTTTCTCAATACGGAAAACAAAAAAGGGCAGATGATTATTTTAATAATTTTTCATACGTAAAAGCTATTGAAGTTTATAAAGACCTAATAAAAAATGATTACAATAAAGATTATGCCACAAGAAGATTAGCAGAATGTTACGCCATGTTGGGGGATCTTGAAAATGCTGTTGTTCATTATGAGGAAATTGTAAAACAACCCAATGTTCCTGAAGAATATTATTACAATTATGCGCAGGCATTGCGGTCTATAGGAAAATATGATGAATCGAAAGAATGGTTAAAAAAATTCAGAAAATTGGGGGGTAAAGATAACCTTACCGGCAATTTAAAGGAAAGTAATTTTTCAACTTCTGTTTTTAATGCTAAACCACAGTATTATATTTCCGAAGTTCCTTTTAATTCTGAGTATAGTGATTTTGGTGCTTTTCAAATAAACGGTAAAATATATTTTTCTTCGACCAGGGATGACAGCGGAATAATTAAACGGACTTATAGCTGGAACGAGCAACCTTTTCTGGATATTTATGCAATTAATATAGGAGATTCTATAGCCTCCCTGAATTCTAAACTTCCTGGTGACGTAAACACAAAATATCACGAAGGATCTTTAACAATTGGAAAGCAAGGTGGTACTATGTATTTTACCCGGAATAATTATGTGTATAATTCCAGGAAAAAGGATGATGAAAACACCATTAACCTGAAAATATTAAAGGCCACTTATAAAAACGGAAAATGGACCGATATTTTTGACCTCCCATTTAACAGTGCTGACTATTCTACAGGTCATCCTGCATTGAACCTGGATGACAGTAAATTATATTTTGCTTCTGACATGCCCGGCGGTTACGGTGGTACCGATATATATGTAGTGGATATTTTTGATAATGGTACTTACGGAGAACCAAAAAATTTAGGCCCGGTTGTAAATACTATTGACAATGAATCCTTTCCATTTATAAATAATGAGGGAACTTTGTTTTTCTCATCGGTAGGGCAGATGGGTTTAGGTGGATATGATATTTTTGTAGCAATTAAGAATGATAAAGAAGAAATAATAGATGTTGTAAACCTGGGAGAACCAATAAACAGCCAGAGAGATGATTTTTCATTCTTTATGAATAATGACGGACTAACCGGTTTTTTTGCATCGAATAGGAAAAAAGATATTGGTAATGATGATATTTACGCCTTTGAGAGGGTGTTACCTTTAGTTGTTCAAGGTGTTGTGTCTGATATGTTAAACAAAAAACCAATACCCGGTGCAACTGTCACGCTATTTGATGAAAACGAAAAGCAGGTCGCTTCTATGAATAGTGATCAAAAAGGATTTTATGAATTTAGCATAGACCGGGATGCTGATTATAAACTAACAGGGAGGCATGAAAAGTATACCGATAGTTTTAATATTTTTACTTCTAAAGGAATCGGTAAATATGTAACCAAAATAAAGGCAGATCTTGTTTTAAATCCAATACGGGATGTTGAAGTTCTGGCCGATCTTAATACTATTTATTTTGATTTTGATAAATTTGACATAAGACCCGATGCAGCAATAGAGCTAGATAAGGTTATTAAACTTATTGATGATTATCCAAATATGGTATTAAAAATTGAATCCCATACAGATTCAAGAGGTTCTTATAATTACAATAACAAGCTTTCAGTGGACAGGGCTAATTCTGTATATGATTATTTTATTTCTAAAGGTGTAAGTAAAAAAAGAATCGTAACCCATGAGGGTTATGGAGAATACAGGCTAACCAATGGATGTGAAGATGGAGTTAATTGTGAAGAACCGGAACATCAATTAAACAGAAGAACTGAATTTATTATTCTTCAAATGTAAGATCCTTACTGCTTTACAAAAATACTTGTAAAAAAAAGCCTTCCCTCTGTGTTTTTCTTTACAGATATACCAAAATAATTAAAATCACCCTCAACATTGCTTCTGCGTTCTTCATCTTCTAACCAGGCTCTTAACACTGCATCAGCAGTGTTATATGCATAAGCAACATTCTCACCAACAACTATCGCATTGAGTTCCTTTTTTAAATACGCTTCACGCTCATAAAAGTAATCATGATTAGCTTCATCTTTAAATATCATATAATCCGTATGTTCAGAAGCTTCCTGTTTGATAACAGAATGTAGCGATAAAGAAGTTAAACCCAGTTCTTTTCTGTGTGCATTTATAGCCTCCATAGTTTCACTTGTGAGCAACGGATCATCAATTGCATTTACTTCTACATTATTAAGAGTATCATCTTGGCTACCTACAGGAACATCTTTGGTACAGGAGAGAAGAAGGGTCGTCATCATGATTGCTGATGCTAGCATAGTAGAGTATTTCATGTTCGTATTTGGGTTTAAGATTATAGGTATTACAAATATAGAATCCTGACCCATTCAATATGTTAAAAAAATGTTAAAGTAACGTGAAGTCCCTGTTTTAAGAGGGTTTCCATAGGTAGTATTACTGCAAAACAGTAATTGTTAAGAATAAAAATACTTTTACAGAAGTTTTTTAGCACATAAATAAAAGAGTTTTACCGCAAAAAAACATTAAAAGTAGTTGTTGATAAAAACTTTTAAAATTTAAGGTGCTAAACGTTCAATTTTCCAATCTAAACCCGCAAGGGTATATCGTATTCTGTCGTGTAATCTATTTGGCCTCCCCTGCCAAAACTCAATAGAAATTGGTTTTACCAGATAACCACCCCAGTTTTTAGGCCTTGGAGCCTCTTTGTTTTTATAAATTTCCTCTAATCTTTTTAACTCAGCTTCCAAAGCTTCCCGTCCACTAATTACACCGCTTTGATTGGAAACAATGGCTCCTAATTTACTTCCTTCAGGCCTGGAATAAAAATAATTTTCTGATATTTCTTCCGATACTTTTTCGGCAATTCCTTTCACAATTACCTGTCTCTCCAAGGTTGCCCAGTAAAAGGACAAACATACGTTAGGGTTAGATTCAATTGATTTTCCTTTTTCACTGTTATAATTGGTAAAAAACATAAATCCCTCATAGGTATACTTTTTTAGTAGCACTACCCTTCCCTTCGGAAAATTATCATGACCAATAGTAGTAAGTGTCATTGCATTAGCTTCATAATTTTCCCCGAATTTTTCAACCTCAAAAAACCAGGTTTGAAATAGTTGCATTGGATTATCGGGTATATCCGTCTCGAGTAATGCACTTTTTTTATACTCTTTCCTGTAATTACTTAAGTTTTCTTCCATCTGGCAACAATTTATGTGCAAAGAAAAGAATTTCGACCATACGGACACATATTAATTTTATTTGAGTTAAAAAATCGGGTTATTTTCCCCTATCATTGTATAGTAACAAAAAGTAAATTTACCTAAACTTTATAATATGAAAAGGGAATTTGATGAAATCAAGAGAACATTAATATTTGCGGTTATATTAATTATCATAATTAATATTGCTACATATATTTCATATACCAATGGAGGCGATGGAATCACACCAGTCCTAATGGAAGATATAGTATCAAGCATGCTTAACTAACTTCTGTTATTTAGTTAAAATTCAAATACTTTTCCATCATCCGCTAGTTCTACATTTTCAAATACTAGAGAGGCTTCTTCTCTAAAATTGTCTATACATTCATATCGTGTTGAATAATGCCCCAATAATAATTTTTGAGCATTGGCCTGTTTTGCAATTTCAGCAGCCTGTCTTGCAGTAGAGTGTCCGGTAATTGCTGCGAGGTTTTCATGTTGATCCAGAAATGTAGATTCATGGTATATTACATCAACATTTCTTACTATCGGCACAATGTCAATAGTAAATGAAGTGTCACTACAAAACGCATAGCTTTTTGGCTTTGGCGGATCAAAAGTAAGTTCTGAGTTCGATATAATTTCGCCGGAATCTAATGTAACGTCTCTGCCATTTTTTATGTTCTGAAAATAACATTTATCAATTCCATATTTTACTGCTGCATCTACATTTAACTTTCGTAGTCCTGGTTTCTCCTTAAACAAAAATCCATTCGCATAAATTCTGTGTTTTAAAGGTATGGTATGTACCTCGACATTATGGTCATTAAAAATCAGTTCAGATTCGTTTGAAATGAGTTCATGGAAAATTAACGGATAATTTGTCCATGCTTTTCCAACCTTTAACATCAGCGTAATCGCTTCCTTAATACCCTTAGGTCCGTAAATATGTAATTCAGTCTCCCTGCCGAGCAACCTGAAAGTAGAAATAAGGCCCGGTAATCCAAAAAAATGATCCCCATGCAAATGAGAAATAAAGATATGCTTTATCCGTGCAAATTTTATTCTTTGTTTTCTTAGTTGTACCTGGGTACCTTCACCACAATCTATAAGAAAAATATGGTTTTTAATATCCAGAACCTGAGATGTAGGGTTTGTGAAAGCATTTGGTGTGGCACTATAACATCCCAGGATGGTTAATTTCATGTTTTTAACTGTTTAAAAGCAAATAAGAAATTTGGGAAATGTAGAAATTCTAACCAGCACTCAATCATTATTCTGAAAAATCAAGATCCCGTTCAATTTCTTCTATTTCTATAAGGCTATAAGCTTCTTTAAGTGTTGGCACTACTTCTATCTCATCAGGCACTTCATCAAAATTAACACTATTGGTTACAATGATAAATGATTTGTTTGATGCCCTGTGTTTATTGGAAATTTCCAGGAATTCTAAAATATCGTTTGCAGTAAAGCCTTTTAAAGAAAATAAGTTAAGAATTATATGATCATTTTTTAATTTAGGGTATGATTCTTTTAATTTTTTTACAAATGTAAGCAACGAAACAGATTCCTGGGTCACTACAGTTATGTTGTCCTGTTTGTCAAAAATCATGATATTATTGTTTAATTTTAGATGCTAAAAGATAGATAACTGCCATTCTTATGGCTACTCCGTTTTCAACCTGATTTAGTATAATTGCCTGTTTAGAGTCGGCTACATCACTGGTAATCTCTACGCCCCTGTTTATTGGTCCGGGGTGCATAATCACAATGTCTTTATTAATAGAATCCAGCAAGGCCTTATTTACACCAAATTGTTGGGTATATTCCCGTGTAGTGGGAAAATAACTCACGTCCATTCTTTCGTTTTGTACACGTAACATATTAGCCACATCACACCATTCCAAAGCTTTTACGAGGTTAGTCTCTACTTGAACGCCTAAAGAAGTAATATATTTTGGGATGAGGGTTCTGGGACCACAAACTTTAACGTTGGCTCCCTGTAATTTTAAAGCAAATATATTTGAGAGTGCAACCCTGGAGTGTAGTATATCACCTATAATAACTACGTTTTTTCCAGCCACATCGCCTAATTTTTCCCGTATTGAATACGTATCAAGTAGTGCCTGCGTTGGATGTTCATGCGCACCATCTCCCGCATTTACGATGCTTGCATTTATATGTTGTGAAAGAAACACTCCTGCTCCAGGATTAGGGTGCCTCATTACCACCATATCTACTTTCATGGAGAGAATATTATTTACGGTATCAATAAGGGTCTCTCCTTTTTTTACGGATGATTGTGAGGCTGAAAAGTTAATAATGTCGGCTGATAGTCTTTTTTCAGCAAGTTCAAAAGATAATTTTGTTCTCGTACTGTTTTCAAAAAACAGGTTCGCAATTGTAATATCCCGTAATGACGGTACTTTTTTAATAGGCCGGTTAATGACCTCCTTGAAATGGTCTGCTGTTTCAAAAATGAGTTGAATATCCGCCTCATTCAGATATTTAATTCCCAGTAAGTGATTTACACTTAATTCACTCATTACGTTATTCTCAATTATTTGTTTATCAGATATACTTTATCTTCTCCTTCATTCTCCTTCCACTCCACTTTCACTTTTTCATTATTAAAGGCATCCACCTGCCTTCCCCTGTAATCGGGCTGAATAGGCAGATGTCTGCTAAAACGCCTGTCAATCATAGTCAATAATTCTATTTCGCTTGGTCTGCCAAAACTCTGTATTGCAGTTAATGCAGACCGTATACTGCGACCTGTATACAGCACATCATCTATAAGCACCACTTTTCTATCTTCAATAAGAAAATCTATTTTAGTTTTATTGGCTTCGAGTGTTTTCTCTCCTCTTCTAAAATCATCACGGTAAAAGGTAATGTCCAGGTAACCTAATTTAATATTTTTGATTTTATATTCTTCTTCCAGGATCTTTTTTATTCTTTCACCCACATAAATACCACGCGGTTGAAGCCCTATGAGGACTGTTTTGGAAAAATCTAAATGGTTTTCGATTAACTGACAAGCCAAACGGTGTAGGATTATATTGATTTCTTTAGAGGAAAGCAGAACTTTTTGACTCATAATAGCTATCAAACGTGTTTGGATGACAAAGTTAATGATTTTTATAGAGAAATTATCAAAATGATATTTTTTACTAAAAAATATTTAAACCCACAGAATGTGGGATCTAAATAAAAAACGACCAGACGTTATGGAAATAAAGATATTTTAAGATCATGTACTGTGAGGGTTGTTTTTATTGAAAAAAGAGTACCTTTATTGACATCATTGACATCACATCAAAATTAAAAATACGACCATGGCAAAAAGTAAAGACGCTAAAAAAAATGTGAAAAAAGAAGCCACAAGAACCCCAAAAGAGAAAAAAGCAGAGAAGCGGGAAAAGAAAAACAAGCGGGGTTAGTCCAAAATTAAAAGTATATACTGCTCTTAATTAATTTAATATAAAAATAATTGTGAGGAATAAGTAATCATAAAATTAATTAATCCCCTGTTTCCTCCATGGTATGATATACATTCTGTACATCATCATCCTCTTCAATTTTTTCAAGGAGTTTTTCTATATCGGCAGCTTCTTCCGGAGTTAATTTTTTAGTAATCTGGGGTATCCTTTCGAATCCTGAAGATAATATTTCCATTCCCCTGTTTTCAAGCTCTCTCTGAATAGCGCCAAAGCTTTCAAAAGGAGCATAGATTAAAATCCCGTCGTCATCTACAAACACCTCTTCAACTCCAAAATCTATCATCTCAAGTTCCAGTTCTTCAACATCAATTCCATCGGCAGGTATCCTGAAGTTGCATGTATGGTCAAACATAAACTCAACAGAACCGCTGGTACCCAGTGTTCCGTTACATTTATTAAAATAACTTCTTATGTTGGCAACAGTTCTGTTATTATTATCGGTAGCTGTTTCAATAAGCACAGCTATACCATGAGGGCCGTAACCTTCAAATAAAACTTCTTTATAGTCTTCCGTATTTTTATCACTTGCTTTTTTTATTGCCCTTTCAACATTTTCTTTAGGCATATTAGCGGCTTTGGCATTTTGTATTACTGCCCTTAACCTGGAATTAGTATCCGGGTTCGGTCCGCCATCTTTAACAGCCATGACAATATCTTTTCCGATCCGCGTAAAAGTTTTGGCCATAGCCGACCAACGTTTCATTTTTCTTGCTTTTCTGAATTCAAAAGCTCTTCCCATAAATAAATGCGTTATTTGTTTGCCAAATTTAAATAAAAAGAAAAATTATACCATACTATTTTTGTGTATGGTTTCAAATTTAAATTATATTATTCCCCTTTTATTATTTTTTCAATGCTTTCGGCCAGTTTAAAGTCTTTTTCAGTTACTCCTTTGGCCGAATGGGTTGAGAGGCTTATACTGAGGTTATTGTAAACATTTGTCCACTCCGGATGATGATCCATTTTTTCAGCTTCAAATGCTATACGTGTCATCATCGCAAATGCATCAGTGAAATTTTTAAAATCCAGGGAGGTATAAAGTACTTCATCTACATAATCCCAATATTCCATGTCTTCAAGTCTCTTTTTTATTTCTTCTTCATTTAATTTTTTCATAATTATTATGTTTTGGTTCATATTTATAACTTCGTATTCTCCAGGATTTCATAATGTGTAAAACGCAGATGTTTTGGCAGTAAATTATCTTTAGGCAATACTGCCAGAAACCTGTCTTCATTAGATGTAAATACATGTTTTACAAAAGGTTTAGGATACTCCAGTTTTTTTGCCAGTTCAATAATAAATTCATCGTGGTGCACAAGGTCACTGCTTCCCAGGTGATAAATTCCTTTTTTATTGCGGTTTATTATATAATGTATTTGTAATACTAACTTATCAACACATGCTACATTCATGATAAGGTTTGGAAACACTTCATACGGAACATTTTCATTTAAAAAACTCTTAAGCTCCTTTAACCTTGGGGAACTATTTCCAAAAACCATTGGCATCCTGGCTATTACATAATTTTTTTTAGGAAGGCGCATCAACATATTTTCAATCCTGATCTTTAACCTGCCGTATTTGCTTTCAGACAGTGTTTTATCATGTTCATAAGAAGGGTAATTACTAAAAGCATCAAACACATTCGCAGACGACATAAAAATAATTCTGCAATTTGCTTTTTTTACGTATTCAGACATGTATATGTGTGTTTCAATCTGTACATCAAAATCACCTCGTAATGCTGAGATTATAACATTTGGCTTAATTTTATAAAGTATCTCCAGAATATCATCATTCTCCATATCAAAGTGTATGTAATGCTTATTCCCGGAATATATCTTTCCTGTATGGTAAGTACCATATGTATCATAAAAATTGCATAGTTCTTTATAGAGCATACCTCCTATGAATCCACTTGCACCTAATATGAGAATCTTATCCAATTTTATTTTCTTTCTTTAAAAGTTCACCTCTTTTCTGTAACTATTTGATTATTGCTTATAAAAAGGTAGTTTTACCACTTTTGCCGGAATAGCTTTATTCCGTATATGAATATAAATTAAACTTCCTTCTTTTGCTAAAGTAGTAGGCACATATCCCAATCCTATACCCTTTCCGAGTGAGGGGGACATGGTGCCACTTGTAACCTGTCCTATGGTTTTTCCTTTCTCGTCAATAATCTCATACCCGTGTCTGGGAATCCCTCTTTCTATTACTTCAAAACCAACCAGTTTACGTTCTGTACCTTGTTCTTTTTGTTTTTTCAGTTTCTCAGAATTCACAAAATCTTTCGTGAATTTGGTGATCCATCCCAAACCTGCTTCTATTGGCGATGTAGTATCGTCTATATCATTTCCATAAAGACTGTATCCCATTTCCAACCTTAAGGTATCGCGGGCAGCCAAACCAATGGGCTTTATACCATAGTCTTTTCCGGCTTCAAAAACTTTATTCCATATTTGTTTTACTTCGGTGTTTTTGCAATAAATCTCAAATCCACCACTACCGGTGTACCCTGTAGCTGAAATGATCACATAAGGGATACCTGCAAAATCAGTCACTTCACAATGATAATATTTTATAGCAGACAGATCTGCGGAGGTGAGTGACTGCATAGCTTCCACCGCTTTCGGACCTTGTATTGCCAATAACGAAAATTCATCCGATATATTTCTTATTTGTGCTCCTATACTTTCGTTATATTTTGATATCCAGCCCCAGTCTTTTTCAATATTAGAAGCATTTACAACCAATAAATAAGATTCACTTTTTATTCTATAAACGATCAGGTCATCAACAATACCGCCTTCTTCATTTGGAAAACAAGAATATTGCGCTTTGCCTACAGTTAAGAGAGAAGCATCATTGCTGGTAACTTTCTGTATTAGTTTTAAGGCATTACTTCCTTCTACCAGAAATTCACCCATATGACTTACATCAAACACTCCTACGCCGTTACGTACGGTTTCATGTTCAATATTTACTCCTTCGTACTGTACAGGCATATTGTAACCTGCAAACGGGACCATTTTAGCCCCTAAAGCTATATGTATATCATTTAACTGAATATTCTTCATCTCTGTAATTTATCTAATTATTAGACCCGGGCAAAATTATTCAAAAAATAAGGAGTAATAAAGGAATAATACATAAAAAGCCTGTAGAAAATCTACAGGCTTTTTTAAGAATTTAAGTTTTGCTTCAAACTATTTGGCTCCCCATTCTTTTAAAGAATCCTGGTTCATTTTTACATAATCGGCATTACCGGCTTTTTCAGCAGCAGCTAATGAAGCTTTGGCTACTTTTATAGCGCCTTTTCTGTCACCAGCTTTTTCGTAAATTAAAGCTTGCTGTCTAAGCATCCAAAAAGGCTTTTCTTCTCCAATATTTTCAATAGATTTATCAATCCATTCTTTGGCCTTCTTAATATCCTTATCTTCCTGAAAATAGTAAGATGCCGCCTGAAAATAATCATAAGCCCCGGGCCCTGCCATAACAGTATTAATACTTTCCATAGCTTTTGTTTGTGTAGGCACCTCAAGAGGTACTGCTACATACACTTTTTCCCAGATAAATTCCAGGTTTGCACCATTATTGCTCAAGTTATTCAGGTCTATGGTAAAAGTTTCAACATCAAAAGGGATTGGAAATACTTCAGCAGAAACAGAAGCTGCAACCTTGCTTTGATCCAGCTCTGAAGGAGCACCACCTTCGATATCAGTGTAAAATATCACTTCCCAATTTTGAGCCTCAGGCTTTGTTAAGATTGCATACGTACCGGCTTTTAGTTCTTTACCGCCCACTCTTACATCATCGCTGAACGTAATCTTGGTTTTAGCATTTGCCCCTGTTCTCCATACCTTACCGTAAGGCACAAGATCTCCGAAAATAGTTCTTCCTTTCTTTGAAGGTCGTGAGTATTCTATAGTAATATCGGTTAACCCTACTTTTTGCTGTAATTTAGCTGCAGGACTGGGCGCAGGGGTTTGAATTTGTGCACTCATCGAGAACGATAAAAGTGTACAACCTAAGAATAAAATTATTTTTTTCATTTTGAATTTTGATATTTAATTGGTTACATTTTAAGAAGTTACTAATTTACCTATTATACCAGTCAAAATTGTTAAGAAAAGCTTAAATAATATAAGCTGAGTTATGAAAAACGCCAGTTTTTAATCCGGGATCGTTAAATATTATTTTAACTCTATTCATCAAATTTTGATTAAAAAAATAAATCAATACTAATAAATAGTTTATTTTCGAACTTGAACTACATTAATCTTTAAACTGATTCAATGAAAACATATTTAATTGTACTGGCACTATCCTTCTCTCTCTTATTTCCAAATCATTCTGAAGCCCAGGAAGTTCAAGAATTTTATGAAATAAAATTATATCTTATTGATAACCCTGAGCAGGAAGAACTAACAGACAATTATCTCAAAAATGCTTATATCCCTGCGTTAAATAGAGCCGGCATAAAAAATATTGGTGTGTTTAAGCCGGTAAAAAATGATACAGTTCATTATGGCAAACGTATTTACGTGCTAACTCCCTTTAAATCTGTCCAGCAATTTTTTGATATCCCCGGCTTGCTAAAAAGTGACAACCAATATTTAAAAGCTGCGCATGATTATTTGAATGCCCCACATGATAAAAGTCCGTACAACCGGATAGAAACTACATTTCTCAAAGCATTTAAAAATATGCCTTTTATGAAATTACCTCAGCTCAAAGGAAATCGAAAGGAGCATATTTATGAATTAAGAAGTTATGAATCGGCCACAGAAAGTTTATTAGAAAAAAAGATACATATGTTCAACGAAGGTGGGGAAATCCCTTTATTCCATTCTTTGAATTTCAATGCAGTATTTTTTGCGGAAACCTTAGTAGGCAATAAAATGCCAAACCTGATGTATATGACATCCTTTAATTCTCTGGAGGTAAGAGACCAATATTGGAAAGCATTTTTTTCTTCGGAAAAATGGAAAGAACTCATTGCAAATAAATATTATGATAATAGTGTTTCCAAAGCTGAAATATTTTTACTGAACCGCATGCCATATTCCGGTATTTAGTTTCAATAATCTACCACTCATAAGTGAAAATTATTTATTAATAAAATTATTCAAATGCTCGTAAAAATAGCAAACCTGTCCGATATTGAGCCCGACAAAATATTTCAGGCTAATATAGGAAGTGAAACTATTCTTCTAATCAAAAACAAAATTACTATAAATGCTTTCAGCGGAATTTGTCCACATAAAGGTGCCCGGCTAACTCAAAGTGATGTAAAAAACGGATATATTATTTGCCCTTTACACAGAAAGGAATTTTCTCTTGAAAACGGGATGGAAAAAGAATCGGAACTGTGCCTTAAAACTTTTCAAATTGAAATTAAAGAAGAACAGATATTTTTTGACCCGGATCAATTACATAACCAAAATAAAGCTATCTCTCAAGGACGTTTAACAAAGATCAAAGATTTACCTTCTCCGAAAGGCCGTTTCATAACCGGGCATTTATCTGATTTCTCCATGGTAAATAAACATCAGATTATGGAAGATTGGGTGAAAGAAGTAGGTGATCTATTCCGGATTAACCTGATGGGTAAAAAATTCATAGTATCAGCTAATCTTGATTTTAATTCACACATTCTGAAGGAAAGGCCGGGCACATTTAAAAGATTTTCTAAAATTAAACAGGTTATGGAAGAGATGGGTATAGAAGGGGTTTTTTCTTCGGAAGGCCTACAATGGAAACAACATCGAAAAATAACGGCTGAAGCCCTTAGTTTAAAAAATGTAAAAGCCTACTTCCCTACTCTTAAACAAATGACTGAACGGCTGTACAGGAGGTGGATAAATTTTGCAAACAAGAAAACTGCTATTGATGTTCAACAGGAAATGATGCTTTATACAGTAGATATAACAACACAAATTGCTTTTGGTTATGACACGAATACACTGGAGACTGAGGGTGATGTTATTCAAAATCATATGAAAAAAATATTTCCTATGATCAATAAAAGAATGACTGCGCCAGTACCTTTGTGGAAATACTATAAGACAAAACAAGACAAAGAGTTTGATTTTGCATTAGCAGAAACCAAAACCAAGGTTAAACAATTTATAGAAGTGACCCGGAAAAAACTCAATGAAAACCCTATACTTAAAGAAAATCCGACCAACTTTTTAGAAGCATTACTTGTAGAACAGGAAAAAGACAGCAGTTTTACAGACAATGATATTTTTGGAAATGTATTTACAATGCTCTTGGCCGGAGAAGATACTACTTCTAATTCTATATCATGGACCATCTATTATTTAGCTTTATATCCTGAGGTTAAGGAAAAAATAAAAAAAGAGGTTGAAACTGTATTGGGAAATGAAAAATTTGTGACTACGGGAAAGCAACTAGACCTTTTGAAATATACAGAAGCTGTAGCCATTGAAGCCTTAAGGATTAAACCTACTACACCTATGTTAATTATGGAAGCTAAAGAAAATACGCTGGTTCAGAATCTTGAAATCCCAAAAGGAACAGTTATGATTTTGCAAAATAAAGTAGCCCAAACAAATCCTAAGTATTTTACAGATCCCAATATATTTATTCCTGAACGGTGGTTGGCAACCGGATGTCCTGTTTATGACAATCACAGCCCTGATGCGATTCATGTTTTTGGAGGTGGATCCAGGTATTGTCCCGGAAAAAACCTGGCTATACATGAAATGAAAATGGCACTTTCAATGATCTGTCAAAATTTTGATTTTGATTTATTAACTAAACCGGAAGATATAAAAGAGATTTTTGCATTTACCATGCATCCGGAAAATTTAAAAATAAGGTTAATAAAGAAGGATTAAATACAATCATAGGGAATTTGATTTACTATGTTCATTTCAGTTAATAATCTTTACATTTAAGCACATTTTTTTCTATACATTAGTTTTCTGAATGAATAGCAGAAACATCTTGCAATATTTCCCTGAAATAGGCACCAAATCAGAACGTCCAAAGTTCTCTTTTACAAATTATTTTGTGACTTTTATAGTACATACCCAGGTGGATTTTGCTCGATTACTTCTCAAAAATTCAAATTTAAATCCATAACAATCATTACTATTTTAAAAAAACAGATAGTATTAATTTATGATTATTAATAAACATTATCAAAAACTTCTTTCCGGAGGAGGAGAAATGGGAGAACGCATCCGGAAAAAGGATTGGGATAAAACAAAAGTGGGAAATATTGAAAATTGGCCACAGAGTTTATACACTACCTTAAGCATCATTTTAAATTCCAAATTTCCCATGTTTTTATGGTGGGGGCCTGAATTAATTTGTTTTTATAATGACGCCTACCGTCCTAGCCTGGGAATGGAAGGGAAACATCCTTCTATTTTAGGGCAAAGGGCTGAAGATGCCTGGCCCGAAATATGGGATACTATTAAACCTCTCATAGATCAGGTAGTCGAAACAGATGAATCTATATGGCGTGAGGATCAACTTATACCAATTTACCGCAACGGGAAAATTGAAGATGTATATTGGACTTTCAGCTATAGTCCTGTAAAAGATGAATCGGGGTACACAGCGGGTGTACTTGTAACCTGCAATGAAACCACTCAAAAAATTCAAATATTAGAAGAAATAAAAGAACGGGAAGCGCAACTTAACTTTACTATTAATGCTGCTGGAATGGGTACCTGGAACTTCAACCCTATAACGGATAAGTTTAGTATCAACGCACGATTAAAGAAATGGCTGGGTTTCTCTCCCGACTCTCAAATAAGTTTACCAGAAATGCTGTCCAGGATAACAGAAAGTGACAGAGAAAAAGTAACTAATTCCATTGAGAACGTATTAAAACAAGGCTCAGCCGGAAATTATGAAGTAGAATATTCCGTAATAAATCCAATAAATAAAAAGGAAAGAAGACTGCTTGCAAAAGGAAAAGCATTATTTAATGACCATGGTTCAGTGCATAGATTCAGTGGGATTGTACAGGATATCACAGAAACGGTTTCAGCCACAAATAAAATAGAAGAAAGTGAAAAACGGTTTCGTAACACGGTAAAACAAGCTCCTGTTGGAATATGTATTTTGCAGGGAGCCGAATTTATCGTACAACTTGCAAACCATGCATATTTACAAATGATCGGTAAACAGGAAAATGAATTTGTAGGTCATAAAATATTTGATATTATACCTGAGGTAAGAGAAAAGGTAGAACTATTGCTTAAAAAAGTTTTTACAACGGGGGAGCCTATATATGGGATGGAGTTTCCGGTAACTCTTAATAAACACGGTAAAGAAAAAATAGCCTTTTTTAATTTTGTATACCAGGCTCTCAGGGAGGATGACGGAGAGATTTCAGGTATTATTGTGGTTGCAAATGAAGTAACAAGATTAGCACAAGCAAAACATTCACTGGCTGAGAGTGAAAAGCAGTTCAGACATCTGGTTATGCATTCACCAATTCCTATGGCGATTTTAAGAAGCAAGGATTTTGTTATTGAAATGTCAAACAATGCTATGCTTAAAAACATTTGGAGAAAAGAAAATGTTATAGGAAAAAAAATTCTCAATGCATTTCCTGAATTAAAAAAGCAAAAATATTCCGAACTTTTAAAAAATGTCTTTAGTACGGGAAAATTACATAAAGAAAATGAAGCCCAGGCCTTTGTAAAAGGGGATGACGGTATCCTTAAAGAGTTTTATTTTGATTTTGAGTACTCTCCTTTATTTGAGTTAGAAGGAAATGTATCAGGTATCATAGTCACTGCAAATGATGTAACCGAAAAAGTAGAAGCCAGGAAAAAACTTGAAGAAAGCGAAAAACGTTTCAGGAAAGTAGCCGATAGCGCTCCTGTTTTAATATGGATGTCGGGAACAGACAAACTTAGTTATTATTTTAATACAGCATGGTTAGAATTTACCGGAAAAACCATGGAGCAGGAAAAGGATAACGGTTGGATTGAAGGTATACACCCGGATGATTTGGAAAGGTGTATCAATATGTATACAAATTCTTTTGATAAGCAGGAAGAGTTTTATATGGAATACCGCTTACGAAGACATGACGGCGAGTATCGTTGGTTATCAGACAATGGAGTCCCCCGTTTTACTTCGGATGGTATTTTTGAGGGTTATATAGGAGCGTGTATGGACATTCATGAAAACATTGTCTATCAGAAAAAAGTAGAAGATGCAGAAGCCAGAATGCGCTTAGCCACAGAAGCGACAGAGCTTGCAACCTGGGAATTAGATTTAAACACACGTAATATTATTTATTCTCCGAGACTTGCAGAAATACTTGGGCATTCTAAATCAAAAGTACTTACTCATCAGGAAATGCGGAATCAATTGTGCCCGGAGGATGTTTCGATAGTTGAAACAGCTTTTGAAAAAGCATTCAATACAGGTATTTATAATTATGAAGCGCGCATTAAAAGGCCAAATGACGATGTAAGATGGATAAGGACACAAGGAAGGGTGTTTTATGATAAAAATAAAAACCCTGAAAAATTACTCGGCACAATGCGCGATATAACAGAAGAAAAAGCACGACGACAGGAATTGTATGAAAGTGAACAAAAATTCCGTTTACTCGCAGATTCTATGCCACAGCATGTATGGACAACGGATCCCAATGGCCAGTTTAATTATTACAACCAATCTGTATTTGATTATACAGGTTTAAACAGGAAAGAAATTAACAAAGACGGCTGGATACAAATTCTGCATCCGGATGACCGGGAAAAAAGTATTCAGGCATGGAATGAATCTATAAAAACCGGAAAGGACTTTTTATTTGAGCATCGCTTCAGGAGATATGACGGAGAATACCACTGGCAGCTAAGCAGGGCCATACCTCAAAAAGATGCAGAAGGCAATATTCAGATGTGGGTAGGGACCAGCACCGATATACAGGAACAAAAAACATTTTCTTCTCAGCTGGAAAAAAAGGTAAAAGAGCGTACCGGTGAACTTGCCAAAAAAAATAAGGAACTGGAAAAAATGAATGTAGAGTTAGAATCCTTTGCATATGTTTCCAGTCATGACTTACAGGAACCACTTCGTAAAATACAAATATTTGCCGTTCGTATATTGGAAAAGGAATATGAAAACTTATCACTAACCGGAAAGGATTACTTTGAAAGAATGAGATCAGCTGCCGAAAGAATGCAGGTGCTAATAGAAGATTTACTCACCTATTCACGTACCAATACCATGGATCGGGTTTTTGTAAAAACGGATTTAAAAGAAATAATTTCCGAAGTAAAATATGAATTAAAAGAAGTTATCTCAGAAAAACGAGCAACCATTGAAATCGGTACTATGCATGAAATCCCTGTAATCCCCTTTCAGTTTCGTCAGCTACTTTTAAATTTAATAAATAACTCAATAAAATTTTCTAAACCGGATAATAATCCCTACATTAAAATTAACAGCGAAATAGTTAAAGGCAATGAAATTCCTGTTTTAACTACCAATAAAACATACTGCCATTTATCTGTATCAGATAACGGAA
>CALGUD010000045.1 GCA_937901915.1 uncultured Flavobacteriaceae bacterium | reverse complement strand
TTGGCGTGTATGATGAGTACTATGATAAGTTTCCGGATATTGAAAGTGTACCAAACATGCCAAATTCCTTACAGTCAGGTACCGTTACAGGTATACAAAAAGATACTAAGGGTCGTTTATGGATCAGTATGGATGGTGGCGGTGTAGATGTTTACGATCCGAAGCATAAAACCTTTATACACTTAATAAACCCGGATAACCCTATTGCTACAGGACTTGATAATATAGATGTTCAAACCATATTTATTGATAGCAAGGAAAATGTATGGGTTGGTACATGGGGATCAGGAATTTATTATTTAGAAAAAAATAGTACTTCTTTTATAAATTATAATGTTGAAAATACCAACAACCTTATCTCTAACAGGATATTAAGTTTTGCAGAAGATCCTGAAGGAATGATATGGATAGGTAGTTTTTCCAGTGGATTACATTCTTTTAATCCGAATATTAAAAAATTTACGCACTATAATTCTGAACCATTTCATTCAAACAACATTAATTACAGCGATATCAGGCAAGTGTTTATTGACAGCCATAATGATATCTGGATATGTAGCAATTTAGGTGTTTATAAAATTAGCCGCCAAGACAATAACTTGGAAGTTAAATCCATGACAAAACAAATGTATGGAAATGAAGACACAAGAGATTCTCCCCTTTTTTTAAGCATCTATGAAGACAGTCAAAAGAATTTATGGATAGGAACCGATGGCAACGGACTATGTAAATACACTCGCAATACCGAGACCTTTTTATGGTATAATAAGGCAAACGGATTGGACAAAGAAACAGTATCAACCATTATTGAATCTAACCATAACAGGCTCTGGATTGGTGGTAATGAAGGCCTTACCGAATTTAATTCAGAGACAGGGGTTTTTACAAATTTCACTGTAAATGATGGGTTATTGTCTAACGATTTTAATTATGGTGCCGTTTATAAAGATAAAAATGGCACATTATACTTTGGAAATTATGAAGGTATAAATTACTTTAGTCCTGAAGATATATTGGTTAACCAGAATAAACCAAAAGTATACTTGTCAGATTTTAAATTATTTAATGAATCTGTAGAGCCGAAAGCCAAAGGTTCGCCTCTTGAAAAAGTTATATCAGAAACCAAAAATGTTACTCTTACACATGAACAATCGGTATTTACTATTGATTTTGTATGTATAAATCATACCCGTGCAGAGAAAAATCAATATGCTTACTACCTGGAGGGGTTTGAAAGCTCCTGGAACTATATAGGCACCAACAGAAGTGCAACTTACACCAACCTTCCTCCCGGAGATTATGTTTTTAAAGTTAAAGCCTCTAATAATGATGGTTTATGGAATGAAACACCAACAACACTGAATATAGAAATCCTTCCTCCCTGGTGGCTTTCAAGAAGTGCTATCCTTCTCTATGTTTTTATGAGTATTCTATTCTCTTTTTTAATATTCCTCTTTATTAATTACCGGTTGAAAGAAAAGCGATTAATTAAATACGAAAGGGATAAACGTATACAGGAAGAAGCGTTAAATGAAAAGAAAATACAATTTTTTACTAATATTTCACATGAGTTCAGAACTCCACTGACACTTATTTTAAATCCGTTGGAAGATATTATTCTTAATAAAAAACTTTCTCTCCCGGATAGTGTAAAAGAAAAACTTAGAGTAATTCATAAAAACACAAACAGGCTCACCCGGTTAATCGACGAACTTATGGATTTCAGAAGGCTTCAATTTAATAAAATATCTGTTAATGCCTCTGAAATTGCTATTGTTAAACTTGTAGAAGAAGTTGCCGGACATTTTGAGGAAGAAGCTTTACAAAAGAACATTATGCTTTCCATAGAGTATGATGATATTTCTTTGAGAATATGGGGTGACTTAAGCATGTTGGAAAAGATTATTTTTAATATCTTATCTAATGCTTTTAAAGTTACTCCGGAAAATGGTGTTGTAACTGTAAATATACGCAGGACCAATAGCCCTGTATTTTTTCCTTTGATGGATAAAAAAGAATCTTTCCCCGGAGTTGAAATTGCTATTGAAGACACCGGGATAGGCATAAAAAAAGAAGAAACAGAAAAGATTTTCGAACGTTTTTACCAGGCTAAGGAAATGGACAAGCAATACTATGGAGGCACTGGTATTGGTCTGGAAGTAGTTAAAAGCTTTATTGATTTGCATAAAGGCAACATCACTGTGGAAAGTAAAGAAGGTACGGGCACCAAATTCAGGGTTTTTCTCCCAATGGGTAATGAGCATTTTAAAACTTCGGAATTGTTTTTGTCAATGAATGACATTTCTAGCCAGAGCAGAAAAAGCAATTTAATAAAACTACCGGCTGAAAACAAAGTTTCAGTACCGGTATTTATAAAAAACAGGAAAACACTTCTTATAGTTGAGGATAACATTGAGTTAAGAACCTATTTAAAAAATGAATTGGAAAATGAGTACACAATCATAGAAGCATCCAATGGGAAAGAAGGCCTTGAATGGGCCCACAAGAGAATTCCCGATATTATTATGACCGATATTATAATGCCTGAAATGAATGGTTATGAATTTTGCACACTTATTAAGCAGGATTTAAAAACAAGCCATATTCCTTTATTGATGCTCACTGCCAAGGCTATGAATGACGACTGGGTTAGAGGTATAGATTCGGGTGCAGATGTTTATTTACATAAACCTTTTGACATGAAGGTGTTACGATCCCAATTAAACCAACTTATAAACAGCAGGCAAATACTCTTTAATAAATATTTTAATGATATTAGTAACACTCATTTATCAGAGAATACTACATCTTTAGATAAAGAATTTATTCTTAAGGTTTTAAGATATATTCATGATAATATTGGTAATGCCGATTTGAATGTTGAAAACCTGGCAGATGAATTGTTTTTAAGCCGTAGCCAGCTTTACAGAAAAATTAAAGCATTAACCGGGGAAACAGCCAATGAATTTTTGAGAAAAATTCGCCTGGAAAAGGCTAAACAAATAATAGAGGCCGGAAACAGCTCAATCAGTGAAGTAAGTTATAATGTTGGTTTTTCTTCTCCTTCATACTTTAGTAAGTGTTTCAAATCTCATTTTGGGATTCTTCCAACAGAATTAAACAGAACTGATAAGAATGTATAAATAAAAAAACCTGTGAAGTTTCCCTCACAGGTTCAAACTTAAAATTGCGAAATACCGATGTCTTTTCAATTCAGGAATTTCCCCGTTTAAAACACCCCACTTGTGACGAATAAACCGGGGTTTTGAACTTTCATACAGTATTTATTTTTGATTTTTTAATACATTTTAACTCTATTCTAATATGCAACTACTTTCACCTCATCTACAACGTAGTTACCTGCAGATTCCCCCAGATCTAAAGCTAATCCGGTACTTTCACTTGTTGCTGTAAATGTCCATGTAACTCTCTGCCATTCTGTAGTAACTGTAAATTTAGGACCGTACTGTGCAGTACCTTCACCGGTCGAGAAACGAACTAATCCTCCGTTTGTATCCCCTTTTATCCACATAGAAACAGTAT
Organism: uncultured Flavobacteriaceae bacterium; assembly: GCA_937901915.1. Lineage (GTDB taxonomy): Bacteria > Bacteroidota > Bacteroidia > Flavobacteriales > Flavobacteriaceae > Abyssalbus. The sequence goes on along the minus strand of CALGUD010000045.1, from coordinate 10,000 downwards.
ATGCAACACCCAATTCAGTAGCCATCGCATCACTAATGAGTTGAGTTGCATATTCAGTTCCTGGATCAGGATTAGACACTGCCAACGCTCTGGATCCTTCATATACATCTGTTGTTTCGGCGGTCATTCTGTCTCCACCATTCTGTTTTGTCCAGTTGGAAAAGTCATCACCATCACCTTCTTCAAAACCACCGTTTGCAACTAAATTTACTGCCACCGAAACATCATCAACTATATAATTGGCCGCAGATGCCCCCATATCCAATACGATGCCAATTGCAGTATCATTAGCTTCAAATTCCCAGGTATATAATTGCCATTCGGAACTTACGGTAAAGTCCGGCCCATAAAGAGCACCTGTGGCCGAAGTTGATGAAAACCGAACAGTTCCTGCATCTCCTTTTATCCACATGGAGGCCGTATATGTAACTCCTATTTCGGTTGTCATATTACTACTTGTAAGTTGAGTATGCCATGGTTCTCCCGCACCAGGATTAGATACTGCCAAAGCTCTTGAACCTCCATGCACATCAGTAGTTTCGGCTGTCATCCTGTCTCCACCATTTTGTTTTGTCCAGTTGGTAAAATCATCGCCATCGCCTTCCTCAAATCCGCCATTTGCAACTAAATTTCCTGTTGCAGGCTCTGGTTCCGGCTCCGGTTCGGGGTCTACAGTTGCGCCTTCGTATATATGAAACCTGACATTATCATATTGAACTATGGATGGGATTACACCGGAAGCTTGTGAAATACTAACTTTAACCTGGTTAATTTTTGAAGGATCTACGTCACCGCTGCCCTGGTTGGTAGGATCATAATTAGCCCCAAAGGCCGACAAGGGAGCAGAAATGGTTATCCATCCCTGTTCTACATCATCGGTAGTAAAGGTATGTCTGTAAGCCCAGTTACCACCATCACTGTCTACTACAAGAAAATCTACAACAGTACCTACGGCTCCGTTACAATTTATATCAACTGCATAATGTACCTGCTCCGGATCAGTAAACTCTATAAGATCTGCCCCTGCATCTGACTGTGCTCCGTTATAATTATTTGCGGCGGTACCATTCCAAACTAGTTCTGCATACATACCATTAATTCCATCCGTGCTTTTATATTCAAATGTTGCATAATCTCCGTAGGCAACCCAATTATTATCCGGGCGAAGGCCATTCCCATCAAAATCTGTAATCAAAAGGACATCAAAACCTAAATATATATCCATAAATTTTGGTTCAGAGGGCCCTACCTGTGATTCAATAATTACATCTGCTCCTCCACTTGCGTCTTCAGGGACAATAAATGATAGTTCTGTGGGGGATAATACTTCAAATTCTACTTCCTGTCCTCCAAATGTAACAGATTCGACATCATAAAACCAAGTTCCGGTTACTGTAACCGGAGTACCTATTGCCGGCCTCTCAGGGTCAAATGGATTGCTGCTTTTTATAGCAGGTGGTGGTTGTAAAATATTAAATTCTGTTGTAAAAACAGCGCCACTATTTTTTGTAAAAGTAACTTCCTGAACCCCAAACTTACTTCCTTTTAACTCGTCAAAAGGAACTTCAAAAACCACAGCAACATCAGAGTTTAAAGCTGGATTAAAAATGACATCTATTTTATTATCAAAGACAATAGATTTAATGTCACCCATATCTGTCCCTTTTGCAATAGCAGTGGTATGAGGATAACCTGAATTTGCGTTTATCGTATCATTATCTGTGTACATAACATTCACCTTCGCATTTGATGAACCTATGTCGTCATCCTTTTCACATGAAGCGAGCAAACACAGCCCAATAAGGATTACAACTGTATATGTGATAAATTTTATTTTATTCATAACGATTAGTTTAATTTTTTAAAATTCAAAAGGAACCGGATCATCCGCAAGATTAGGATTAGAATCTATTTCCGAACCGGGTATTGGCAGTAAAAAATCTGCATCTGAAGGAGTTACCATAAATGAATTCAGTTCGTCAATATCTCTATTGGCATATGTACCTCTTTCCTGATTTGCTATAATGTTTTTTGCTTTTTCCCTGTCTATCCTGGCCAGGTCATACCAATAATCCCCCTCAACAGCAAATTCAATTTTTCTTTCATGAAGAATGTCGTCTAAAGTGATTTCGGTCAGGGCATCTAACCCTGCCCGCTCCCGAACTGCATTAAAAGAATTTAAAGCCGCATTGGCTGTAGTTGAAGCCTGGTTGGCTAAAATTGATTCTGCATGAATTAACAATATATCTGCAAATCTTAATACATATGTGTTGAGCCCTGTTCTCATTTCACAGGTTTCTACCGGCGTATCACCCGGAGGGCCAACCACATGTTTTCTGAAGCCTGCTATTGTGCTGGTTAAACCATCATCGGGAACGGTATATCCCCCTTCAGATGTTACAAGTTCAGGGTAAAAATCGCCTGGTTCCATAATGGTTTCATGCTTCCTCAGATCATCTTCTTCATAAGAATTTATTAAATCAATACTTGGCTGAAATGTTCCCCAACCATCATTAAAACCGGTAAGTTTGGAATTAGCTGCCACATAAGCCTGGATAGTGCTGCCATAGCCCCATTCTGAACAACCTATCCATTGAATTGCAAAAATGGATTCCTGGTTATTATTGTTTTGAGGTCGGAATAAATCTCCGTAATTATCTAAAAGGCCAAAAGTTCCATCGTCAATTACCTTTTCTGCATATAACCTGGCATTGGTATAATCGCCCATTGTTAAATATACTTTAGCCAATAAAGCATCGGCAGATGATTTTACTACCCTGCCTTCTGCACTGGACCACTGCGCCGGGAGCAGTTGAAAAGCTGTCTCCAGATCATTAATAATAAATTGATACACATCAGAAACAGGATTTTTATAAATCTCAGCACTACTGTTATACTGATCTATTGAATGGATTATAGGAATATCGCCCCAACCCCTTACAAGGTAAAAATAGGCAGCCGCTCTCATAAAATGAGCCTCCCCTTTCACATTGTTAACCATATCGGTAGAAATATCTGATGCAACCTTTGTTTCAAGATTGAACAGCAAACTATTTGAAGCTGCTACTACATTATATAAAGAATTCCAGCCTTCGGCAAGGAATTGATTACCGGATGTAACTGACAATTGTTCAAATTGTTGCAAATCGGAATAACTACCTACAGCATTCCCGGCATATAAATCGCCAATTGAAATCATCGCTTTTTCACCTGCAAAGTAAAACCACGGAAACCCGTATAAAGCACTCCCCGAGCTAAAAATCTGTTCGTCTGTATTGAAGAAATTATCAACAGTCAGTTGATCTTCAGGCGGGTTATCGAGAAAATCTTCACTACATGAAATCAAAGCGAAAACACTCATCATTAATGTTAAATATTTTATTGTTTTCATAATCTATTTTTTTAAAAATCTAAATTAAAACCTAGCATTATTGTTCTGGAAACCGGATAACGGCCATTGTCTATACCCATCATTAACGCATTTTGGCTAAACGCTCCAACCTCAGGATCTAAGCCGGAATAATTTGTAAAAGTGTGGAGGTTTTGTACCGTTGCATATATTCTTAACCTGTCGAATATGTTTTGATTATCTATAAAACTTGCAGGGAAAGTATATCCTAAAGTTATATTTTGTATTCTTAAATAAGAACCATCTTCTACAAACCTACTGGACACTCTGCTGTTATCATTCGGATCACCATTTACAAACCGTGGTATATTTGTATTCTCGTTGACTCCTTCTATATACCTGTCCAATACTCTTACGGACTGATTTCCGAGTGGTTCCCTCATTCCTTCTGTTAACCTTCTCGTCCAATTATAAATGTCATTACCATACGATCCTAAAAGAGATATGGAAAGATCAAAATCCTTATATCTGATGTTATTGGAAAGACTAAAGGTAAAATCCGGATGAGGATTACCAATAGTTGTCTTATCATCTTCATTGATCACACCATCACGAGCATCCGGGATATTATCTCCATTTGTGTCTACAGTTAACTGGTCTTTCCACTTAATATCACCTAACCAGATCCCTGTATCTTCATTAATAGGCACCGGTGTACCATCTGATTCTACCGGAATCGGACTGTTATTTAAATCTTCCATGGAGGTAAAAATACCGTCCATTTCATATCCATAGAATTGCCCGACAGGCTCCCCCAAAGGTGAGATGGTGATTGTGTTATTAAATTCGATTATTTGAGGAATTCCATTAAAGTTGTCTGTTCCTACTTTCTTCAACTTATTTTTATAGGCAGATACAACTGCTGTGGTTGTCCAGCTAAAATTTTCCTTCATAATGTTCCGGGTATTTAAAGTGATATCTATACCCTTATTTTCCATCTCCCCCAGGTTAACATATGGGGGGGCAAGTCCCAAATAATCGGCATTAGACATCGCACCTAAATAGTTCGGCAACGGCTCCTGGAATAAAAAGTCAGATGAGATTTTTTTATAGAGATCTACTTCTAGCCGAATCCTGTCAGATAAAAATCCTAGTTCAACTCCTAGGTTTGTAGATTTGGATGTTTCCCATTTTACATCCGGATTGGCTATATTCTGTTGCGAGAATCCGGTTCCCCAGCGCGAAATTGTTGTTCTCAATGCTGCTCCGAAAGAATATCCGGGAATGTTTTGATTCCCTACTTCCCCATAACCTATTCTTATTTTAGCCAAACTTATAACATCTTCAATATCTTCCATGAAAGCTTCATTGCTAATTACCCATCCTGCTGAAAATGAAGGGAAATAACCCCATCTGTTATTGGGCCCAAAATTAGAAGATGCATCAGCACGCAATGTAGCCGTGAGCAAATACTTGCTGTCAAAAGAGTAATTTAACCGACCAAAATAGGAGGATAGACTCCATGTTCCTTCTCCATTGGAAGCATTTGCTTTATCGGGGTCACCTACATTTAAAGCCGTTACATCATTTGTTAAAAAAGCCCTTCTTTGTCCTGTAAGGTTAAACCACTTGGATTGTTGAGCTTCCTGGCCTACCATTACATTCATTGAATGTTTACCTATATCTTTATTATAAGTCAGGTAATTTTTAAAAATCCAGTAAAAACTGTCTGAGCTTTGTTTTATGGAGGTGCTTTCTGATACGGTAGAGGCAGCATCACCTTCTCCAATTGTGTAAGTAGGTAAAAATACTCCGGTTTTTGCCACATTGAAATCATACCCTATCTCACTCCTGAATGCAAAATCATTTAAAAATGTTAATTCTCCAAATAAGTTACCATTGATTTTATATCTTTTCAATGTGTTATTCCTTATTTCTGAAAGAGCAACCGGGTTTACACCTCCTGCAATCCCTGCATTATCTGTAGGCCCTCCCCAATTTCCGTCCGAATATCTTACCGGGATGTTGGGAGACTGCCTCACTGCAGTACTGATTACACCGGCTTCATCATCATTAAGTGTAATATGCTCTTCTGTACTACTCAGGGTTATATTGTTCCCTATTTTAAAATTGTCACTTAATCTATGATCCAGGTTTAACCTTAAGCTATATCTCATGAAATCGGAGTTAATAACTGTTCCTACCTGATCAAAATAACTTAATGAAGTATAGAACTTTGTTTTCTCATCCCCTCCGGAAAAAGAAAGCTGATGCCTCTGTATTGGTGCAGTACGAAAAATTTCCTCCTGCCAGTTGGTTCCCTCGTCCAGTATTGATGGATCCTGAAGTTCAAACGGAACTTCCCGGTTTAATTGAGGGCTTATATCTGCATAATATCTTGCATACTGGGGCAAATCCATAATGTCAAGATATTTTGTTATATGCTGAAATCCTGTATATGACTCAAAGGAAATTCTGGATTTGCCGGCTTTTCCGCTTTTTGTGGTAATTAGAATAACTCCATTGGAAGCCCGTGATCCGTATATTGCCGCTGCCGAAGCATCTTTTAAAACTTCAATAGACTCAATATCGTTAGGATTAATAGTAGACATTGCACTCACTCGTGTTTGGCCATTTCCACCTCCTAAAGTTGAAAAGTTAAAGGATTCGTTGTTATCCCCTCCTTCAATGGGTACACCATCTACAACGTATAATGGCTCATTACTTCCAGTTAAAGATGTGATACCACGTATTCTTATGGATACTCCACCTCCTGGAGCACCGGAATTCTGCGTTACAGTAATACCTGACACTTTACCCTGCAATGCCTGATCTATTGAGTAAAAAGGTTGATCTTCAATTGCTTCGGCATCTAATGAAGACACAGCTCCTGTTAAATCACTTCTTTGCATAGTTCCGTAGCCTATAACCACAACCTCGTCTAAGTCAGTAAAAGACTCTTCCAACTTCACATTAATAATGGATTGATTGGTGTAGGTTATTTCACTGGTTGTCATCCCTATATAAGAAAACACCAGGATATCTCCATTTTGTAATCCCTGTATAGAATAATTACCGTCAAAATCTGTGGTTTCTCCTTTATTTGTTCCTTTAATTAGAACAGAAACACCGGGTAAAGGCACATCTTTCGAATCTGTAACATTACCTGTAACTGCATTTTGAGATTGTGCATGAGCACAAAATAAAATACATAACACAAGTATTAATGAACATTTAAATTTAATCATCTTTGATTTGTATTAGTGGTTAGTTTAATTTTTCCGAAAACGTTTGAGAACGGTTTTTCTTGATCTGTTAGATTTCGACAAATATATCTTTGAGACCGGAAAACAAATAGAACATTTGAAGCAAAAACCAGTATTTTTGAAGCATTTGAGTTTGAAATTGAAACCTTTATGGATTAAATTAAAGAGAACTACTTTTCAGTATGTAACAACTTATAGTAAGTTTCGTTTAAAAATCATCTCACTAAAGAGTGTATTTTAAAAGAAATTTGTTTCTTTTAGATTTATTATGGTTATTTTAATAGTTTTGACACAATTAAATATTAAGTACAGATGAAAAAAATATGTATGCTCCTTATCTTATGTTTTGGCCTTTTTGCCCAGGCGCAGAACAATAATGATTTAAAAAAACATTATGAAGCCTACTATGAACAGATGAAATCATATGGAGATGTAAGAGGTGCCATTAATGCATTGACCCATTTAATTGTATTTGAACCAGACCAGGCTAAAAAAGATACGCTGGCGTATTTATATGCCAATTCCAGCCAATATTTGCAAGCTGTTAATGTATTGGGCGCTGAAAAAAACACCTCCGATTCTGATTTAGCGGTTGAAATTAAGGCTGTTTCACTTAAATCATTAAATCAACCTCAATTGGCCGTACAACAATATGATATATTGTTTGGACGTAAACCGGATATTTTTCTAGCTTATGATTTAGTAGATCTTAACCTGCAAATAGGAAAAACTGCAGAAGCCAAAACGTACATTGATTATGGCTTATCTAATGCAACGGATAAGGATATGATACCTTTTTACGAAGGCAACAGGCCGTACCAGGTTCAGGCCAAAGCTGCCTTCACCTATCAAAAGGGAATATTACATTACAACGAAAATAAAACTGATGTTGATGGGGCAGTAAAGATCATTGACGAGGCTGTAGCCATTGCGCCAGATTTTTTACTTGCCAAACAAATAAAAGAGTTACTTTTAAAACAAAAGGAAATAGGCACTAATACTGTGACACCTACTCAAAACTAAAAAAAGCCGGGCATTGCCCGGCTTAATTATTTTTAAGTTCTGGAATAAGCATATTATCGAACTCTTTTTTGATTTTATTCAGGAATGGTATCCTGTTCATTTTTTAAAAAATCTTCGGCCAGATTTTTATCCATCGCTTCTGACAGTTGTTTTAAAAAGCTATTATAAACTTCGATGACCCTTTGTTTTATGGCATGCACTTCCCTGTCTGACGCTCCTTCTTTAGCAGATGCTTCTAATTGCTCTAAAAACGTATTTATAACCATTATTCTACTCTTAACGGCCGGAATATTAAATTCTTTTGGGAAAGTAGATTCAGATAGTTCTTTTTCAGATTCAATAATCGCTTCAACTTCAGTCAGTACATCTCCATTAGAGTAAAGTCTTTGAATTGATGCATCAAACTTTTTGAAAGCATCCCAATTAGCTGTTTTAGCTACAACTTCTGCCGGTGGGCCTTTTATCTCGGGAAGTTTAGGCAATGCTATGGAGTCTGTAATTTCCTGTGACACATTATTACTTGCATCGGCATCACTTTCATTCTTACAACATAAAACTAAGAAGCTTATAAAGAATATTTGAAAGTATTTTTTCATACTATAAATTTGTAGCCTCACCAGGAATCGAACCTGGATCTAAAGTTTAGGAAACTTCTATTCTATCCGTTGAACTATGAGGCCATTATTTTTAATTAATCAATGAACTTTTCTCTATTTGTAGCCTCACCAGCCCCGATGTTTCGGGGGAACCTGGATCTAAAGTTCCCGCCTGCGGCGGACGCAGTAGGAAACTTCTCCCGACCCTTCGGGACTATCCATTGAATCCTCGATCAGACAGCTAAGAGACCTTAAATAACGGACAAATTTAAGAATACAATCTTATTAATCCACTTGAAGTTTAAAAATTAATTAAAATAAGTTAGATTAATTATGAATAGTTTAAACAGAATGCTTAAAACCCAGGCTTTACGATCAAAATTTAAACCATTTGAGCAAATCAACAAGAATGAAAATAGTTAGCTTTGATATGAAAGGTTGTGGTATATCTATTATCGTTACAAAAAGAATAAACTTCTCGATCTTTCCCTACTTACCCTGATATCTGCCATTGTAATTTTTAAAAAAAAATATGGTGAATTACAATGAATGATGACAATAGCAAACCTATATAAAAAAGTATTAGCCTAAACAATACTTTACATTAACGAATAGATTAATTAGTTACATTAATTCTATTCCAGTATTAACCTTAAAAATTAATATTATGTTACGTTGGACAATCACATTTATAATTATTGCACTAATAGCTGCCGTATTAGGTTTTGGCGGAATTGCCGGAGCTGCTGCAGGTATAGCTAAAATATTCTTTTATATTTTCCTTGGACTCTTTGTTCTGGCCTTATTATCCGGTTTAGTCAGAAGATAGAAGGATAAAAAGAATAAGTATTAATATAAAAACAAAAAATTATGAGAAAAATAATAATGGCCTTAGCAATTGTTTTCACATTTTCTACTGCAACTTTAAGCTGTAGAGACACCAGGTCATCTGATGATCAGGTAGATAACGTGGAAAATGACCTTGACGAATTAGGTGATGATATTGAAGACGGTGCAGAAGATGTCGGAGATGAATTTGAACAAGGTGCAAGAAAAATTAAAGAAGGCGCTGAAGAAGGAGCGGAAGAAATAGAAGAAGAATTCGACAATAATCCTAATAATTAGAAGAGGGGCTGAAAAACAACAACCTTGGCTGATTAGCAGGATGAGAAGAATTATTAATTTAAACAGGAAAAATGAAAAATTTAAAAAAATATTTACTGCTGGTGTTTGCTTTTGCAGTAACGGGTATCTACGCCCAGGAAAATACAGATCTTGTTAAAGAAACAGAAACAAGAATCTTTGAAGTTGATAAAGGAGAGAAGCCTACTACTTATTTTGTAAATGTGGAAAGCACAGAAAAACAAAAAGTAAAGCTTAAAGAAGAAGATGTTGATAAACTTAATCAAGACCGGGCTGATACCCCTGTTGAAGTTACAAAGAGAGTTGTAATTGATGATTATAATGAAGGTAAAAAAGAAATTAAACTAAGTTATTTTAAAGCTCCCGGTGAAAAACTGGATTTAGTGGCAACCGCTGATGGATTTGCTATTATATCTGATGATAATACTATGCATCATATTGATGAAAAGGGTGTTTATATGGTTTATTCCGAAGACAGCCTTGATGATGTAGTCGTTGTTGAAGAATTTGAATCAATCAGATAATATTGTTTAATTCTCTAATCCAAATTTAAAAGCAGGTTAAAAAACCAGTAGTGGTCGGAAGAAATTCCGGCCACTTTATGTTTTGAATAGTTTATCAGG
>CALGUD010000044.1 GCA_937901915.1 uncultured Flavobacteriaceae bacterium | reverse complement strand
AATTGAATCCATATTAATGAGTTTGCCTCTTCATGCCTCTTGGCCATACAATTTTCAGGTAGAGCAAGGTTCAAAGGAAGAACACACTCAAAAACTTTTAAAAAAAGAAGTAGATTGGATAAAGTGAAAAATAGAGGTGCCAATGAAAAAGTGCGAGTTTCAGCAGTATCATACATCAACACTATTCCATTTATTTATGGAATTGAAAACAATTCACAATTACAAATTGAATTGAGCAAGGATATACCTTCTGAATGTGCACGAAAGCTCATGGAGGGAGAAGTGGATGTAGGACTTGTTCCTGTCGCAATAATTCCATTATTAAAAAAAGCTGCCATTATTTCAGAATATTGCATAGGTGCCGAAGGCAAAGTAGATACAGTTTTACTTCTAAGCGATGTTTCCATAGAAAAAATAGAGAAAATTGTTCTTGATTATCAATCCAGAACATCAGTTGCTTTATGCAAGGTTCTTTGTAAACATTATTGGAATATTCAACCCACTTTTGTTGCTTCACAAGCTGGTTTTGAAACAGAGATTTCCGGTACAACTGCAGGAGTAATCATAGGAGATCGTACTTTTGACTTACCTAAGGATTTCCTTTACAAATACGATTTAGCTGAAGAATGGTATAAAATGACCCAATTACCTTTTGTTTTTGCAGCATGGGTTAGTACCAAAGAACTTACAGAAGAATTTATTGCACTTTTTAACTCTGCAATGAAATTTGGAATAAATAATATTAGTTCAGCAGTTGAGATAGACAACAACAAGTTAATTTCAAAATCAGAAAAAATAGACTATTTACAAAATAGCATTAGCTACACTTTAAATCAAGAAAAAAAGGAAGCTCTTGATTTATTTCATACCTATCTAAAGGATATTTGATTTACCAATACGTTTTACTATCGTAGACTCATCAAATTATTTCTGAAACTTTTTAATAATCCATTTGTTTTCCTAAAAAACATTTAAAATGGCAGAAATAAACATTGAAAAAAAGTCCAGTCCAGTATGGCCATGGGTTTTATTGATTTTTTTAATTATTGCAGGCGCTGTATGGTATTTCTATGAAAAAGACAAAGGTGCTGTAATTGACGATCAAACTGAGCAATTTGAAGATGATGATACTACTAATTATGATAACGATTTAACACCATAATAGAATGGATACAAGAACTACCAACAATGTACATATATACAGAAATCACATTCTACCACTTTCAAGATGTGAAGAATACCAAGTAGCTGATGATAGCTATGATGTGAGAGGATGGGATATATTAGGTTCCGATGGTCAAAAATTCGGAAAGGTCCATGAGCTTTTGATTGACATTAATGCAATGAAAGTAAGATACCTAGATATAAACATCAACAATGATTTTCTAGAAGATGATGATGACGATCTTCAAATGATTGTTCCTATTGGAACAGCAATTTTAAATGGAGATGACAAAAATGTTATACTTGCAGAATTGAAATCCACTGATATTCGAACCTACCCTCTATACAAAAGAGAGCCTGTATTTATCATGAGAGATTATGAAAGAGCAGTGAAAGAATACCATCAAAATCAAGGTAGATTTGAAGATAGGAGATTCAACAGGGAATTTTATGAGCATGAACATTATGATGATGATCGATTCTACAATAAATAATAAAAATGAAGCCGTCTCAATAGTTAATTTGGGACGGCTTTTTTAATTCTCTCTTTAAAACCTATTTTATAATAGATTTCCTTATTTCAAAATTGTGTCCACTTTCAGGCACATTTCTTCTTTAAATTGTGTGCCATTGCGTGCAATCCAAACTCCAGTTCCGCTTTTTCTATTCCAATATGGGTAAATCGCTTGAAGTTCCTATTGGATTTTATATGGGCAAATACAGGTTCTACATCAGCGGTTCGCTGCTTGCGCTTTTTTTCACCTACTTCGCTGAGCAGGTTTTCTTTTACTTTTAATTTATGCCTTTCCAGAGCATGGTTCCTTTCCACGATCCTATTTCCTTTTGCACCAAAGCAGCTTCCGCGCAGTGGGCAGCCATGGCAGTTTTGTGCACTATATATGCTGCTGGTTTGTTGATGGCCCGATTTGGTTTTTCTTTTGCGTTCACCTGTTTTTTCCATTTTTTGTCCCATAGGACAGATGTAATGGTCCTGCTCTGGGCTATAGTATAGCTTGTCCCTGTGGAAGTCTTCGTTTATTTTCTTCCGCTTTGATTTTAAAATCCCTTGTTCTTTGTCAAAAGTGTTGTATTTCACATAAGTTTCGATCTGTTTTTGCTCTAGTAATTCATAATTCTCTTCGCTGCCATAACCGGCATCTGCTGTGAGTTGCTCGGGCAAAAATTCATATAGGCTTTCAAAATTTTCAAGGTGCGGTCTTAAGGTGTTGAGATCGTTAGTTGTCTGATGAAGGGTATAATGAACAACAAACTGGGATTCAGAACTCACCTGTACATTGTAACCTGGCTTGAGTTGACCGTTCTGCATATGGTCGTCCTTCATCCGCATAAAGGTGGCATCAGGATCTGTTTTACTGTAGCTCCCTCGTCCAGCAAGTATCTCTTCCTGTTTTTTGTACTTCTCCAGACTCTGTGGAAAATTCTTTTGGATATACCGCAACTTGGCCTTTGCCTTGGTGGAGGACCTGGGGTTTTTTGAGATGATCTTTTCAATCTTCTTTGCTGTTTTTTCTATTTTGTCCTTGTCGATTTTTTTGAAGTCAGGTGGCGTAGGATCACGGTTCTCATCATCTGCAATGCTTTGGGCGTATTGCCACATTTCCTCAAGCTGTTCCGACATTTTTTCCTTGCGGGTCTTTATGGCATTGCCCCAGACGAACGTATACCTACCGGCCATTGACTCGATCTTGGTACCATCGGTAAACACTTCTTTTAAAGTAACCAAGCCTTCCTGGGCAAGAAGCAGTACAACCTGCTTAAAGATATCCTTAAAGATGGTTTTGAGTTTTTTGCTCCTAAAGCGCGCAATGGTATTGTGATCGGCAACTTGCCGTGCGGACAGCCACATAAAATTGATGTTCTCACGCATCGCCTTCTCTATTTTACGGCTGGAATAGGTATTGTCCATATATGCATAGACCATGACCTTGAGCATCATTTTTGGATGATAGCTCGGTTTGCCTTCTTTGCTATATTCCTCAATGAGCAAGCTCAGGTCAAGTTGCTCAATTATTCCATTAACTATGCGAACAGGATGATTTTGGGGAATAAGCTCTTCTATAGAGGGAGGGAAAAGCCAATTTTCTTGCTGGTTATAAGACTGGAAATTTTGTGTCATAACGTTGAATAACAGTAAGTAAACTTACTAATTAATCTGGTTTTTGACAAGTTTTTTATAAAAAAAAGCCGCCTCAGGTTTTGAGACGGCTTCTTTTTAGGAATTCTTGTCTTACCATTCTTTGGAAAGGCAGTCTACATTATTAATCG
>CALGUD010000043.1 GCA_937901915.1 uncultured Flavobacteriaceae bacterium | reverse complement strand
AAAACGTATTTTTAACCCGACAAAGCTTCCGACCGGTAGGGAGGATTCGTTCAACACCGTGTATAAAAAATTGCTAGTTTTAGCTAGCACCAATTTAATGACAAAAATAGAAACATATATTGTTGATTCATTCACAGATGAGCCTTTTAAAGGTAATCCGGCCGGAGTTTGTTTAATAGACCAGGAGTTAAGCGATGAAAAAATGCTTTCCATTGCCCAGGAGCTTGGACTCTCTGAAACGGCATTTGTATATAAACAAAACGGACAAAAAAGTTTTTCAATTCGCTATTTTTCTCCAAAAATGGAAATTCCTCTTTGTGGACACGCTACTTTGGCTGCATCAAAAGTACTTTTTCAAAATAATTTGACCTCCAAAATCCACTTTGTCACTATTCAAAATTTGGACTTAATAATCCAAAAAGACCAAGAAAATATCATAATGGAGTTTCCAGTTTATGACACTGAACCTCAAGATGTACCACAAGAATTACTTGTAGCTCTCGGGATTAGTAAAATAAACAACAGTGAGTATAATAAGGAGATGAAAATTTTACTCCTCGAAATAAGCGATTGTAACGTCTTAAATGATTTAAAGCCTGATTTTGAAAGGCTAAAAAGATCACACAGCTCAATTAATGGTGTTTTGGTTACTTCATTATCGGACAAGCCAAACTATGATTTTGAATCGAGGTATTTTTGGCCTTGGAGTGGAACAAATGAAGACCCGGTAACAGGTGGAACACATACTTTTTTGACTAAATATTGGAGTATGAGACTGAATAAGAAAAAAATGAATTCCTTTCAATGTTCAGAACGAACAGGATTTATGGAAGTTGAACTTTTGAACGAACATAGAATGACCATAAAAAGCAAGGCTCAAATAATATTGAAAGGAGAATTGAATATATAAACGGGCGCTAACCCACTCAGAGTATATATGGCAACCAAAGAATGTGGAGAATAGTAAATTCTGAGGGGTCAATTTTTAGCGGGAAACCATCAATTGATTAATCACTGCGGACTTAAATAGTCCCGATCATGTGATAAAACGTTTAAAAAATGAATTTTACAAGATCCTATAGTAAACATTCTCACCCAAAATTAACCTGTAAATACCAGTTAGGGAAACACTCAAAAGATATATTAGAATATAAAAATGTTGATTCAATCTAGCGGTAAAATGATGGGATACATCATGTTTTGAGAGTTTTTTAACATAGTATATGGGCATGTTTTGCTTACCTTTACCCATAAGCTAATATCATTATAAAACTATTTTTATCAACATGAACAGATTTACATTTTTATCAGTGGTAGTGTTATTACTATCCGTACCTAATAATGCCTGGTCTCAGGACTTGAAACTCAATGATCTTGAATATTTTGAAGCACAAGGTGTCAATTTCCTTGTTTACAATAACCTTTTTACCGGAGGTTTTAACGATGAGAAAAATGCAGGTATAGAATTAATCCACCATGGTGTCAGAACTGCGCAGGGTGGAGCTGTGAGGCTTTCCAACACCCCGGAGCAGTGGGACCTTGTTCCGGCAACACCAACCCGAAAGGTAAGCCATGAGTCAAAAAGCATTGAAACCACGCTTAGATATGAAGATTTCGATTTTGAATCGAGAGTAGTTGTAACTGCTAAGGGTAAAGGCGTTGAGATATCTGTTTACCTGGATAAACCCGTTCCTAAAGAACTTGAAGGGGACGCAGGATTTAATTTTGAATTTCTTCCTTCGCAATATTGGGCAAAAACCTATTTGATGGATGGGCGTATCAATCGCTTCCCTCGTTATGTGGTAGGGAATACTATTACAAGGCCTAACAGTGAAAAACTTAAGCAATACAAAGGGTATGAAACTTATGACGACAGGGGAACCGGCGAATTTATCGACCTCCTTCCTCTCGAAACCGGACGTACATTACTTTTAGCGCCAGAAGAGCCTTCGCGTATGGTAAAAATCACCTCCCAGAATGCCGATCTTATGCTTTTTGACGGCCGGGTACTGGCACAAAACGGCTGGTATGTCGTTCGTAGTTTACTTCCTGCAGGAAAAACAGGCAAGGTTCTGACCTGGACTGTTGAACCTAATGCTATTAAGGATTGGGTAAGAGAGCCGAATATTGGCTTCTCTCAGGTAGGCTATCTCCCCACACAACCAAAAGTTGCTGTGATTGAACTCGATAAGCAAGACAAACCACTTGCAAAAGCAACATTACATAAAGTAGGCAACGATGGCAAGGCCACCGAAGTATTCAGTGGTAATATTGCACCCTGGGGTGACTATTATAAATATCACTATGTAAAATTTGATTTTACTTCAGTAAACACTCCCGGGATATATTATATCCAATATGGTGACTCTAAAACAAATAATTTTATAATAGACAATACTGTTTATGATAATATTACCGACGCAACAAGCGATATATGGATCCCAATACATATGAATCATATGTTCGTAAAAGAAGGGTACAGGGTTTGGCATGGTGAGCCTTTTAAGGATGGTTATCTCCAGGCACCTCCAAATACCGATCATTTTGACCTTCATGATCAAGGATCAACAACCGATACTAAGTATGAAGCCCTGGAATTAATACCGGGATTAAATGTAGGTGGTTTTTTTGATGCCGGGGATTTTGATATTGAGACGCATTCAAACATAAGCGTGGTGCAGAACTTCGTGCAAACATGGGAGTCTTTTAAACCCTCACGGGATCAGACTTATGTTGATCAGAAATCTCGTCATGTTGTTCTTCATCGTCCTGATGGAACACCAGACATATTACAGTTTATAGAACATGGAACTTTAAACCTTGTAGCCCAGGCAGAAATTATTGGCCACATGGCACAAACGCTGTCTAATTCCGTTCTTCATAATTACCATCACCTGGGTGACGCCGCCTCTTTAACAGACGGACTCCCTTATAATCCGGACCTTGGCCCTTACGAAGTAGCCGCGGACGGTAATTCAAGCGGAGTTAAGGATGATATGTGGGCATTTACAAGCCGCAATCCGAGCCTCGATCTCAGGGCTGCAACTATGTTTGCTGCAGCTAGCCGTGCATTAAAGGGGTATAACGACGATCTCTCTGAAAGAGCTTTGGTCCAGTCAAAAAGACTATTAAAAGAAGCTACAGAATTACTTGCCAAGCAACCACAGGATAGCACTGCTATGCAATGGGGAGCAGTAGCAGATATTTCTACCAATCTTCAATTGTATATCTCTACCGGAGAGAAACAGTATGCTGATAAATTTCAGGAACTTTTATGGCCTGCACTTGACCGTAATGTAAATTTCGGCCTTTTAACTGCATTACATGGCATACCGCACATGAAGCCGGCTTTTAAGAAAAAACTCCAACCTTATGTTGTAAAATATAAAGAATATATTGAGGGTCTTGAAAAAGATAATCCTTATGGAGTGCCTATTGGCCTTGGTAACTGGGCAGGAGCCGGAATGATAGTAAACTTTGGTACTACAATCAGCTTTGCTAATCAACATTTCCCGGATATTATAGATGCTAACCATGCATTTAAAACTGCCAACTGGCTGTTTGGATGTCATCCGTACCATAATTATTCACTGGTGGCAACAGTAGGTGCTGCTCGCCCTAAAGAAGTATTTTATGGCAATAACAGGGCCGATTTCTCATTTATACCGGGAAATGTAGCTCCTGGAATTTTGTTCAGGCAACCCGATCACTTTGAAAACTATGATGATTGGCCATTTCTATGGGGACAAAATGAAGGCACAATTGGTGGAAATACCGGTTATTTAATTTTCGGATCTGCTTTCAAAAATTTAGTGAAATAAACAAAATTAGATTAAACATTTTTAGCGCAAGTTATGAGTCAAATTGATACTCATTTCTTGCGCTATTTTTTTTGAGCTGTGCAAACACAAAAACGGTTTAATGAACAAAACAATCAATGTAACGAGTTTACCATGATCTTAAACTCCCCGTTCCACAAAACCGGATTTATCATAGACAGGTCTCTTCACTTTCCTATAGAAAGAAGAATAGCTATATTTGAACGTTATGCCCAATTAAAAAATGAAACATATTTTAACAAGTTTGCTACTTCTATTAAGCTTTAATCTGTTTTCTCAAACGGACTTAGGGATTGGTATTGTTTCAATAAATTTTGATTCTAAATCAGAAATGAATTTTTATCAAAATATGACCGACAAAAATCCTTCGAAGACTTTGCGATTTTTTGATGATCCTGAGATAAATAGTTGGAATATTTGTGGTTTGGAACATCAAAAGGTCTGGTTACAACCAGAATCTTTATGGCTTGATTATCACTCTTTCAATTTTCGAGTTGTAGAAAAAAATGCGGATTGGTATAAGGTAATAGTTAATAACGAAACTGGTAAAACTTTGTGGTTGGAAAATAGTGAAATAACGGATTTCCATAATTGGGAGGAATATTTAAAAAGTATGTTTAGTATTTCTCGCCTTCCTCAAGCTGACCAAAAGATTTTGGAATCGCCAATTAGCGGTGCACCACAAATCTCATACAACGGACCAGATTGTTTTCAGGTTAAAAAAATGAAAGGAGATTGGATTGAAATTTTTAGTCCAGAACATTGTGGTGAATTTACTAACAGCTTACCAGAGATTAAATCAGGCTGGATAAGATGGCGCATCGACAATAAACTTTTAATTCAATATTTTATAACCAGTTGAGAAAAAAGGGCATGACAACATATAAAAAAAATGCTTAATTCAGTCTTAAATCGAAACTCCGTGCTCGTTTGCTTAGCAGATTGTCCTGCGGACAATCACGCTCGCCAGCTCGCACAGTTTTTATACGTGACGTTGGGTCTCATACTAAAAATACCTGCATATGAAGAAACAATATAAAGTCATACTAATTTCTATGAGTGGAGTAAGAGTTTATAACAAACGTTTACTCGATCTTGGATTGACTTTACCCGGCTTTGTAGAAAGAAGTGAAGTAATTGCCAGTTTACCAAGTTTAGGTTTATTGACACTTGCAGCACACACTCCTGAACATTGGGAAGTGATTTATAAAGAACTCGACTATTTTTCAGAATCTGAAATCATTGAAATTATTAATGAAAAGCCAGATATAATTGCATTTTCCTCATTAACTGCTAGAATAAATGAAACTTATAAATTAAGCCAGAGGTTCAGAAACAGGGGGATAAAGGTTGCTATTGGTGGATTACACGTTTCAGCTGTGCCAACAGAAGCACAACAATTTGCCGATATTGTTATTCAAGGAGAAGGGGAAATAATTTGGGAAACAATTCTTAATGATTTTGAGAACAAATCAATCAAACCTTTTTATAGTTCGCTTTTAAACTCAAAATATATTTTCCGTTTCAACTCTTGTAAAATACCAAAATATGAATTGCTTGATATTTCAAGATATAACCGATTAACAATTCAAACTACCAGAGGGTGTCCTTTAAATTGTAGTTTTTGTGCAGCATCTCGCACTATAAGTTCCTATAAAAAGAAATCAATACTACAAATTGAAAAGGAATTGAACAAAATATTTGAAGTTTGGGAAAGGCCTTTTATTGAGTTAGCCGATGACAACACATTTATAGACAAAAAATGGTCTAGGGAGTTGTTAACTCTATTTTCAAATTATAAAATGAAATGGTTTACTGAAACGGATATTTCTATTGCTTATGATGATGAGTTATTGGAGTTGTTGGTAAAATCTAACTGTGCTCAAATTTTAATCGGATTTGAAACTGCAAATAAAGATGGGCTGAAAGGAATTGATAGAGGTAATTGGAAGCATAAGCAATTTGATAATTACCTAAAAGCCATTGATAAAATACAATCCTATGGAATTTCTGTGAATGGTTGTTTTATTCTTGGATTTGATACTGACACGAGAGAATCATTTAAGGAAACAAAACAATTTATAATTGATAGTAACCTTTCAGAAGTTCAGATAACTTTACTGACACCATTTCCTGGAACTCAATTATATAATCAACTTAAAAGAGAAGGAAGATTATTAACTGACAACTATTGGGATAAATGCACATTATTTGACGTGAATTTTATTCCAAAAAACTTTTCAGTATTAGAACTTGAAACAGAATTTGAAAATCTAATGGAAAATGTCTATTCCAAACAGCTTGTTGCAGATAGAAAAAAACACTTCAAAAAAACACTATTAAACAGAAGAAAAACAAATTTATATGAGTCTATTTAATACCTTAACCAAATTGTTAACTTTCAAGTTAACCAAAGAAGAAATGTTGGAATTTAATATGAATCATTTCTATTTAGGTTTGGCTGGTACCTGGCTTGTTGGAATGGGAAGATATTGGGATGATAGTGGTGCTAATTTGATGCAACATTTAGGATTAGGTTCTGTTATTTACATTTTTGTATTAGCACTATTCATTTGGTTAATTTTAATTCCTTTCAAAATAGAAAACTGGAGTTATTTTATTGTGTTGACTTTTATCGGACTTACCTCATTCCCTGCAATATTTTACGCAATTCCAGTAGAAAAATTTCTTTCAATTGAAACTTCAAACACTATAAATGTTTGGTTTTTAGCAATTGTTGCAGCTTGGAGGTTAGCTTTACTATATTACTTTTTAAAGCACTTTACGAAATTAAGCACAGGTAATATTATTACGGTTACATTAATGCCAATTTGTATTATAATATCTGTATTGACCCTATTGAACTTACATAGAGTTGTTTTTAATATTATGGGTGGAATGAGAAACCCAACACCACACGATAGTTCATATATGGTCTTAATGGTACTGACGGGAATATCGTTAATATTATCAATCCCCTTATTGATTTCTTATGGAGTTGGAATCTATAAAAGAAGAAAAAAATTAAACATAAAATAAAGTGTAAAGGCACAAAAGTATAAAAAAAATGGCGAAACAATAGTAAATTGATAGGGTTTAGCTGTATCAACCTTAAGTAGTTAACCGAAATTGAGGCTTGCAGTTCGCCTGGTTACTGCCAACCATATAAAACGCTAACATCAAACAATTGCCAACAAGAATTTTATTTACAAAATAAACAAAATAAAATATGCTGACAGAAATAAATCCTAAGTTACCAATGCGAAACAAAGCGGTAACGCATGACTATTACGTAAACAAATTAGGGTTTCAACTTTTTGGTGACAATGACTTTGATGGTTATTTAATGGTTCATAAAGACAACATTCAAATTCACTTTTTTGAGTTCAAAGACCTTGACCCGAAAGAAAACTACGGACAAGTTTATATCAGGACAAACGACATTGATAAACTTTACCAAACACTTTTGGATAACAAAATTTCAATTCATCCAAACGGAACATTGCAGGCCAAACCTTGGGGACAAAGGGAATTTGCCTTGCTTGACCCGGATAATAACTTACTGACTTTTGGACAAAATAGTTGACAGAAGAAAAAAACAGCGAACCACCAACAATGTATAAAAATTTGTATGAACGTCCAATGAAACAAATCTCAATCTTAATATTGGCCTTTTTAATCTTTAATTCTTGTAAACAGAATATTAGGAAAGAATATAAAGAAAATTCAAAGAAGATTGAGTATGAACACATTTATACCTCTGAATATCAGTTATATAAACCAAATAGTAAACCCAAAGCTGTTTTAGTACTTTTCGGTGGCTATCCGGAAGTTGCTGAAGACATTAAAAGAGAATTCAAAATACTTAAAAAAGCTAAAGAAAATGAAATCGCAATAGTGTATTCTAACTACAATAAGAAACTTTGGCTTGAGGAGGAAGATTTAAAAACATTAGCAAAACAACTTCAAACAATTTTCACGAACAACAAACTGCCAAATGATAATTTATACCTTGGTGGTTTTTCAAGCGGGGGAAATGTTGCATTACTAATAGGAGACTATTTAACAGAGAATAATAGAATCGCTTTAAAACCAAAAGGGGTATTCATAGTTGATGCACCTATCGATTTAGCAGCGCTATACTTTAGTGCTGAAAAGAATATTAAACGAAATTTTTCTGAACCCTCAGTTCAGGAAAGCACCTGGCTAATTGAATCGTTAGGCAATGGTTTTGGAAATCCAAATGACGATCTGACTCAATATGAAAGATATTCTGTTTACTCTTCTAAAACAGAAAATATCAATAACATCAAAAACTTAGAAAACACTAAAATCAGAATGTACACGGAACCCGATACGATTTGGTGGAAAGAAAACAGGATGGCAGATTATGACCAAATGAATTCTTGCTACATTAAAAAACTTTCTGAAAAATTAGAAAAGCAAGGTTTTAGGAACGTAGAATACATTCCGACAGAAAATAAAGGTTACAGAGCAAACGGAGAAAGACACCCGCATAGCTGGGGAATTGTAGATGTAGACGATTTAACAAAATGGATGTTGAGTAAATAAAACCTATTACAGTTTCCGTATAATACTATTACTCCTAAATCGGTGTTATCCTGTTTCGGAAAATTTGTACATTGAAATCCGTAACAGCGCAATAAGAGCTTTGAGGTTAAACCCAAAGTTTCTATCTTTCCGCAAAAAGTTTTAAGTAATGACTGAAAAGCAATCGCTTCTTTTTAATTACAGCACTTAGATAATCAGATACTTTATATAATTAAAAAATATACCCTTTTATTTTAAGGCATTATAATCAATCATTTACGCATTATGAAAAAACTATTAATACTTTGCTTCCTGACGATATCAAACTTAATCCTGGCACAATCTACAACACAATTAAAAGTTAGTGAGAGTGAAGAATACATGGATGACATTAATGCTATAGGTGTACTAGCCATTCATACTTCAGAATCCGGTGAAACAGCTTTAGCTAGAAATGGTAACAGAGACTTTTTGTTTGACATTTTCGATGCGAACCTTCACAAAACATATTCTATAGTTGTAAAAAGCAGTAAAAAAGAGAGTTATGTTGGCGATTTATTTTACAATAATCAACTTAAATTATTTACTGTTTATGCTCCGGAAAAAGACGAGCGAATTTTATACTGTCACACCTTAGACCTGAATACAAAATCTTACTTAAAAACAACTATTTTTAAAACCAGTGTTGAGAAAAAGCAAAGTTTATTTGGTTCCAGAAAAAACCATAATACGAGCTTTGCGTTATCCCCTAATGGTAATTATTTTGCTGTTGCAACCGATAACATTCGAAAAAATAAAAACTCATATACCATTCGGATTTATGATTCAAAAAACGAAACTTTAATGTATACAAAATCATATCAAGAACACGAAAAAAGGACATTTGAGCACAATGACTTACATGTAGATGATGATGCAAATGTATACTCGTTGGGTAAGCTGTTCTTAGATGGTACTTCTGATAAAAACTTTAGTGGTGAGGCCAACTATCAGTTTGTGTTAAACAAAATAACACCAGATGAAAATAGCGAAATTTTACTTGATTTGGAAAACGAACATATTCAATCGTTAAGCATTTCCCAAATCAATAATGATTTGCACTTACTTGGTTTTTATTCAGAATTAAATGTTAATAGAATAAAAGGTGGTTGTGACTTTGTAATTGATGTCAATAACTTTAGTGTTAAAAGAAAAAAAAACCAGGTATTACCAAAAGAGGTATATAATGATTTGTATGGCTATAGAAAGGCCGAACGTAAAAATAATAAAAAGAAAGAGCTTACTAATTTTGAAATAGATCATGTGCTAACTGATAGTGCAGGTAATACTTTTATAATTGCAGAAGAGTTTTACATCTCACAAACTTATGTGCAAACAGGAACAATGGGAGGTTACTGGCAAATTGTCTTTCATTATGACGATATTTTGATTTTAAAATTTAAACCTGATGGAGATTTAGCTTGGGGAAGAAGTGTATTTAAAAGATCTACCTCACCTTCGTACAATGCTTTTTTAAAGGATGAACAACTTCACATTATTCTAAACTCAGGTAAAAACCTTACTGAGAAAGATGATGGAAGAACGAAAGTATCCAAAGGTTGGTTTGAATCTTCATCTTTATATGATTTTCAATATTCTGAAAATGGTGAGGTCTCTTACAATAAAATACAGGATAATAAAGGAAAAGAATTTTATCAACCGTATTACGGGGGTTACGCTTCTAATAAATTTATTATGATGAGTTCCGGAGTAAGAAAAAAAACATTTATGATTTTAGAGTAATAAGCTTTAGAATTTAAAACTACTGACTAAAATGAATTGGATTATTTTAATTATTGCCGGACTATTTGAGGTTGCATTTGCATTCTGTTTGGGAAAAGCAAAACATACCACGGGAAACGAAATGTATGCATGGTATGCTGCTTTTATTATTACCCTCACTATAAGTATGGGGCTTTTAATTAAAGCAACTCAAACTTTACCAATCGGTACAGCGTATGCCGTGTGGACTGGAATCGGAGCAATAGGAACAGCTTTGGTTGGAATTCTGGTATTTAAAGAACCAGCAACCTTTCTGAGACTACTTTTTATAACCACATTAATCGGTTCAATTATTGGCCTTAAAGCCGTTTCACATTCATGAATAACATAACTATTCAAAAAGTATAACAAACGAATTCGCCATCTTTAATCGACACTCTCAAGCCGTCACTAACGCAGAGAATGTAAAACCCCTGTCTAATTTATCCCAGGTACATTTTCAATATCCGGCTTTTAGACTCATTCCTTAACCTTTTTATTGCTTTTTCCCTTATTTGGCGTACTCGTTCCCTTGTAAGATCAAACGTTTGGCCAATTTCCTCTAAAGACATAATTTGTTGGTTGTTGAGGCCAAAATTAAGCTTTATCACATCCTGTTCCCTTGGCGTAAGCGTTTCCAATGCCCGGTCTATTTCCAGTTTAAGAGAATCCTGCATAAGTTCGTTGTCGGGATTGGGAGAATCATTGGATTTTATTACACTATAAAGGTTGTTACTATCCTCATCCTGTTGAAAAGGCGCATCAAGCGAAAGGTTCCGGCTAATGTTTTTTAAGGACAATTCTACTTTATATAACGGGATATCTAATTCTTCTGATATCTCCTCAGCGGTGGGTTTACGCTCATATATTTGTTGTAAGCGCGCCATTGATTTGTTAATTTTACTGATCTCGCCAATTTTATTCAATGGGAGGCGTACTGAACGGCCTTTTTCTGCTATTGCCTGTAATATAGCCTGTCGTATCCACCATACGGCATACGAAATAAATTTAAATCCGCGGGTTTCATCAAAACGCTGTGCTGCTTTTACCAAACCTACATTTCCCTCATTAATAATATCAGATAACGTTAAGCCCTGGTTCTGGTACTGTTTCGCAACCGAAACCACGAACCTGAGATTGGACCTGGTAAGTTTATCCAGGGCCTGCTGGTCTCCGTTACGGATACGCTGTGCCAACTCAACTTCTTCATCGGCTGTAATCATATCAATCTTACTTACATCCTGAAGGTAAGAATTTAATGATTTTGTTTCCCTGTTTGTTACTTGTTTTGTTATTTTAAGCTGTCTCATATATCTAAAAATCGTTCTTCAAAATTAAACTAACCTCCATTATAACATTAATTAAACGAATTTCCAAAATAATAACATTCTTTTATGACTGTAAAAGGTATTTTATTGACTTATAGGTGATTAAATAGAAATAGTAGATATGGATTAATAAGAGGATTCACTTATCTTTGAAAGTGGAATGAATAAAAGCCTTTAAGAGTTGTGAAGCAAATTGGAAAAGATGGGTCCGGCGTAACAAACTCTAAATTCATGCTCTTCTGCCGGGTTTTAAGATAGTTTTGTTTTACGCCAAGCGTTAAGGTTTGTGTTTTTTAATTATCTTAGTTCTAAATCACTAGTGTATCTACAGAAAATCGTAACGTCTGTTCTACAAAAACCTTGGGTACAATAAAAAAAAATGCAAGAATTATACAACCATATAAACAGGTATACCGTTATTAACAACAATGAATTTCAGGAGATTTCATCATTCTTTGAAACAGAGTCAATTAATAAAAAAGAAATCATTTATGAAGCTGGACACAAATCCCTTAATCATTATTTTGTTTTAGAAGGTTGTGTTCATATGTACTTTATCAATGAACGTGGTACAGAACAAACCATACAGTTTGCAATTAAAAATTGGTGGATTACCGATTATTTAGCGTTTCAGAATAAAAGAAGTTCAGAGTTTTATATTCAGACAGTAGAACCCTCTCTGATTCTTCAAATAGGTTATGAGAAGCAAGAAAAATTACTTCAACAATTCCCGAAAATGGAAACCTATTTCAGGAATATCTACCAAACTGCTTATGGTGCAGCCATAATGCGAATGAAATACATTTTTAGTTATTCAAAAGAGGAAATATATTTTCATTTCAAAGATGCCTTTCCCGATTTCGTTAATAATGTTCCTCAATACTTAGTTGCAACCTATTTAGGACTTTCACCGGAATATGTGAGCAAAATAAAACGGAAAAGTATTTCTTGAACCAGTTCAATTTTATTGTGATTACTGAAGCCTAATTTTGGTATTATATAAATCATATAATAAAATGGAACAGAGAATTCAAATAGACCAGTTACAGCCGGAAGCATACAAAGCAATGTTCGCCCTCGAAAATTACCTTGCCAAAAGTGAACTTTCTGCAACACACATAGGACTCATTAAAATGAGAGCTTCACAAATTAACGGCTGTGCTTTTTGTATTAACATGCATACCAAAGAGGCAATGAAAAATAATGAAAGCCCGAAAAGGATCTTCCTTTTGGATGCGTGGAAGGAATCTAATCTTTTTTCGGAGGAAGAAATGGTAGTTTTATCTGTTACTGAAGAAATTACATTGATCCATAAAAATGGACTTTCTAAAACTACCTACAATAAAGCACTGGGGATTTTTTCAGAGAATTATCTTGCACAAATAATTATGGCTGCCACTATTATAAATGCCTGGAATAGAATTGCTATTAGCACACATAAACCATTACAAAATTAAAAGTATGAATAAGAGTATATTTACCCTCTTAATTTTGGCAATAATTCTTATTAGTTGTAATTCGGATAAATCAAATCCTATAGCCGAAAAGAAGAATGTTTATCACACCGGAATTAAAACAGACACGCTGACAAAGCACCTTAAACCATTCAAACCGGAGTTGCCAACAATTGGCCTTTTAATGTATAACGGTGTACTTCAAAGCGAAGTCATAGCTACTTCTGATGTTTTTTCGAAACCGACTGAAGACGGAAAACAACTTTTTAATGTCATCACAATAGCCGAAACAGAAAACCCTGTTACGACCGAAGAAGGAATTAGAATTTTACCGGATTACACCTTTGAAAATTGCCCTAACCTAACCGCTCTGTTTGTTCCAAGTGCCTATGATATGTACGCACAAGTTCATAATGAAAAAATTGTGGATTTTATTAAAAGAAAAAACAAAGAAACTGAATATATAGTTAGCAATTGTGCAGGAGCGCAACTCATAGGAAAATCTGGAATAGCGGATGGGCGAAAAATTGTGACATGGATTGGTGGTGGCAAACAATTACAAAAAGACTATCCCAATTTAAAAGTTCAAAACGATAGTTTGGTAACATTTGTAGAGGACGGAAAATTTAGTTCATCAAACGGAAATTTAGCCAGTTACATTTCAGCATTGAATTTATTAGAAAAAATGACAAGTTTGGAACATCGAAAATTTATCGAAAGCTATTTATATCTCGACAGGCTTCAAAATTGGAAGAACTAAGAATTGTCTCCAAACGGTAACCGCTATACAGCTTGTCCCAAACAAGCGAATGATATTAAAAATAACCTTTCCTTAATTAGCTTATGTAGTTTTGTTTTTATGTATCGATGATTAATTATTAAATTAGTCTGTCTATAAGCATAGCGAACATAGCGGACATTTTAATAAAAGCAAATACATTATGGAAAAGAACAAAACACCAACAGTAGAATGCCAGATGATGGTAAGAAAGCCTGTATCAGAAGTTTTTCAGGCTTTCATAGATCCGGCTGTTACAACTAAGTTCTGGTTCACAAAATCAAGTGGCAGACTTGAAACAAGATAATAACCTGGCAATGGGAAATGTATAATGTGTCAAGTATCGTAAAAGTGAATGAGGTTTTGACAAATAAAAAAATTTCCATTGAATGGGATGAGCCTGCAACCATTGTAGATTTTGAATTTACAGCTTTGACTCGCGACACCACGTATGTTGTTATTAAAAATTACGGATTCAGCCAAACAGGTGATGATTTAATTGAAGCAATAAACAACAATGCTGGAGGATTTACAACTGTATTAGATGGACTAAAAGCATATTTGGAATATGGGATTGAGCTTAACCTGATCAAAGACAAATTTCCAGACATAAAACAAGAATAACTGAACAAAGTAGACAACACGTCCTTTGATAAAAACAGGTGTATGAACTGGTAATTGTGGCCTCATAATACAATTAAAAACCACTGGCGCGTAATACGGGTTCACTTGACTTATTAAAAGATTCACTTATATTTGAAGAACAAAAGGCAATTAATTAAGTAAGCCCTGAACTTTGAGAGATACTCTTATATCTAATCTTATTGAATTAAAACTAATCAACCATAATGAAAACAAGAAATCCACTTCAACTCCTCACATTTTTTTTAGCTTTTATAATTTATTCCAACCTCTCTGCCCAGGTACTTAAAAAAACTGAGCCCGAAAAAGTGGGAATGTCTTCTGAAAGATTAGAAAATTTAACCGATAATTTTCAGCAGTATATAAATAATTCTGAATTGCCGGGGGCAGTAGTACTTGTGGCTAGACGCGGCCAAATTGCCTATTTTAATTCTTTCGGAAAAAGCGATATTGAGAAAAATACGCCTATGGAAGAAAATTCCATTTTCCGTATTGCCTCCCAAACAAAAGCAATAGTAAGTGTTGGCATTATGATGCTTCAGGAAGAAGGAAAATTGTTAATTAACGACCCGCTAGGTAAATATATACCTGAATTTAATGAAACTACAGTCGCAAAACCAAAAGAAGATGGTGGATATGAAATTGTAAAGGCCAAAAGGCCCATTACAATCCGTGACCTGCTTACACATACATCCGGTATCGGCTATGGAGACGGGCCAGCCAGTGATCTTTGGGAGAAAGCAAAGATACAAGGATGGTATTTTGCAGACCGGGATGAACCTATTTTAGAGACGGTAAAAAGAATGGCCGATTTGCCTTTTAATGCCCAGCCGGGAGAGCAATTTGTGTATGGTTATAATACAGATATCCTTGGCGCATTAATTGAAGTTGTATCAGGTCACCCCTTAGATAAATTTCTTAAAAAACGCATACTCGATCCTTTGGAAATGAACGATACACACTTTTATCTTCCGAAAGATAAAAAAGAACGCCTGGCTGTTGTTTATTCTACTACGGAAGATGGGTTAAAAAGAGCAGCGGACCCGGGTGGTATGGTTGGACAGGGGGCGTATGTAGATGGTCCCCGGACTAGTTTTTCAGGTGGTGCCGGCTTTTTGAGTACAGCAATGGATTATGCAAAATTCCTTCAAATGATGCTCAATAACGGTAAATATAACGGAAAACAAATTATTTCCCCTAAAACAGTAGAGCTCATGACAGTAAATCACCTCGGTGAGGTTCAATTTCCCTGGGGAAAGGGTACCGGATTTGGCCTGGGCTTTTCAATTACAGAAGATTTAGGGTTAAGGGGTACTTTGGGGTCAGAAGGAGAATATGGTTGGGGTGGAGCCTACCACTCTACATATTGGGTAGATCCGCAAGAACAACTTTTGGTAGTTTATTTTACACAAGTAATCCCTGCAATTGGGCTTGATGATCATGAAAAACTAAGAGCCTTGGTGTACCAGGCATTGGTAGACTAGTTAATAGATTTTACAGAGAATATTTAATCATCTTTTTCATTTAAAAAAAAATGTCATATTGTAAGGCCATAGAAAATATGCAGACCGGGGAACGAAAGACTTTGCATAAAAATTATCACGATAACCATTACGGGTTTCCTCTTCACGATGATGATGAACTTTTTGGCCGCCTGATCATGGAAATTAACCAGGCCGGATTGAGTTGGGAAACTATTCTGAAAAAAGAGATATCATTCAGAAAAGCATACCACAATTTCAGTATAAAAAAAATTGCAGCTTATACTGAGAAAGACAGGGAGCGCCTGCTCAATGATCCCGGGATTATTCGCAATAAATTAAAAGTGAATGCGGCCATAGAAAATGCGAAAACCGTTGTTTCTTTGCAAAAAGAATTCGGTTCATTTAAAAAATGGTTGGAACATAATCACCCCAAAACTAAAGAAGAATGGGTAAAATTATTTAAGAAAACCTTTAAATTTACCGGTGGAGAAATTGTAAATGAGTTTTTAATGAGCATTGGCTATTTACCCGGGGCCCATTCTACTGATTGCCCGATCCATAAAAAATTACTGAAGCAAAATCTTATGCGGATAAAGTAAATAAGGGAAAACAAAAATATTATTAGGACCTGAAACAAAAGGTTATATTTGTTTGGTCATAAAAGAAGATGATGAAAAACCCAAAGCATTTATCAAAATTATTACTTATTATATTAATAATTACTGCATGTAGTAAGAAGGAACCATCCATGCAAGATGTGCTCAGAAAAAACGCTGAAGAACAATTTTATGTTACTGATAATATTTATCTGAGCTCCGAGAGAGCGGCATATTTTGACAGTATATCTAAAAGAGTGCCCGATAATCAGAAAGACCGTTACATTTTAAGAAAAGCAGAGGCTCTATTATATGGAGGAAAAACAAAAGAAGCAATTAAAATATTAGATACCTTGCTTGAAAAAAGTAAAAAGGGTGCTTTAAGATATACGTTAGATTCCCATGAAGAATTATTTATAGGCCCCTTACTGGCCCTGGCTTATATACGCTTGGGTGAGCAAGAAAACTGTTTACATCATCATGACGCTACGGGATCATGTATTATTCCCATAAATCCTAAAGGATACCATCATGCACAGGAAGGTTCCAGGAAAGCAATCATGCTTTATGAAGATTTTTTAAGCAGGAATAACCATGACTATAATAGTCTATGGCTTTTAAATATTGCCTATATGACTTTAGGTGAGTATCCATCTGAAGTTCCCGAAAAATGGCGTATCCCGGATAGCGTGTTTGATTCCGAATATCCCTTAAAAAAGTTTATTGATATTGCTCCTAAATTAGGATTAAATGTGAACGAGCTGTCCGGTGGCGGAATAATAGATGATTTCAATAATGATAACCTGTTGGATGTCATGGTGTCCAGTTGGTTTATCACTCAACATTTAAGATATTTTATAAATAATGGGGATGGCAGTTTTACAGAGAAAACTGAAACAGCAGGTTTATTGGAAACAGGTGGTGGTTTAAATCTTGTACATGCAGATTATAATAATGACGGTTTTATAGATGTATTTGTTCTAAGAGGTGGCTGGATGGAGCATATAGGAAAACAGCCAAATTCCCTGTTAAAAAATAATGGTGATAATACTTTTACGGATGTAACTTTAGAAGCGGGTTTACTTTCTTTTCATCCTACTCAAACGGCAGTATGGGCAGATTTTAACAATGATGGATGGGTAGACTTATTTATTGGGAATGAATCTAACCAAGATAGTGTTCATCCATGTGAGTTTTATATAAATAATGGGGATGGTACTTTTTCTAATAACGCAATCAGCGCAGGACTTACGATAAGTGATGCTGATGATTTTTATTATGTAAAAGGAGTTACGGCGGCCGACTTTAACAATGATGGGTGGGTAGACATATACGTATCCAGTCTGTACTCCACCCAGAAAAATTTATTATTTATAAATAAAGGTGTAAACGATCAAGGTATACTCAAATTTGATGAGGTTGGTAGTAGTGTTGGATTGGAAGAGAAATTATCCACTTTCCCTACCTGGGCTTTTGATTACAATAATGATGGCTGGACCGATATTTTTGTAGCCGGGTTTGAACGAAGCACTAAAACAATTATACCTGATGTTGTAAATGAATATTTAAACAAGCCCCATCATGCAGAAACCATGCGTCTTTATAGAAATGATAATGGCACTTTTACAAATGTTTCTGATGAAGTTGGTCTTAACAGGATTGGATATGCCATGGGAGCCAATTATGGCGATTTAGATAATGATGGTTATCCGGATATCTATCTTAGTACAGGTGCACCGGATTTTCAATCTATTATTCCAAACAGAGTTTTTAGGAATAATTCTGGAGAAACTTTCCAGGATGTAACTACAGCCGGCGGATTTGGTAACATTCAAAAAGGGCATGGTGTGTCTTTTTCGGATATTGATAACGACGGCGATCAGGATATACATGTTGTTATGGGTGGTGCCTATGAAGGCGATACTTTTTTTAATTCACTCTACATTAATCCTTATCAGGATGA
>CALGUD010000042.1 GCA_937901915.1 uncultured Flavobacteriaceae bacterium | reverse complement strand
GTCTTATCGAATAAAGCTTTGCAGCATTTTTTTATAAAACTTGCGGTTTCTAGAAACTATCGGGACTGTCTGGGAGTTTTTCGTTTCATGAAATTTGTTTATTTATTTATTAAATTCAATAACTTTACAATATGATAACTTCAAAAAACCCATATAACAATGAAATACTACACTCCTTTAATGAACTATCTACAAAGGAGATAGAGAAAAGAGTGGAGGTGGCAAACAGTGCATTTCATAAATGGAAAAATGTATCGTTTCCGGAGCGTTCCGGATTAATACAAAATGCGGCAAAAGTTCTGGAAGACAACAAAGAAGATTTTGGCAAAACCATTTCGATGGAAATGGGAAAACCTATAAAGCAGTCGGTTGCTGAAATTGAAAAATGTTCATGGGTATGCGAATATTATGCTGAGAATGCCCAAAACTTTCTATCTCCTGAGATTATCGAATCGGATGCGTATAAGAGCTATGTAAATTTCGAACCGTTGGGAGTGGTTTTGGCCATCATGCCGTGGAATTTCCCTTTTTGGCAGGTATTCAGATTTGCAGCGCCAGCATTAATGGCAGGAAATACGGCACTGTTAAAGCATGCTTCAAATGTGATGATGAGTGCTGCCAATATTCAAAAAGTTTTTAAATTAGCCGGATTCCCGGAAAATGTTTTTCAAAGCTTGGTCATTAAAAGTGATAAGGTAGAAGATATTATTAAAAATCCACACGTTAAAGCTGTTACTCTAACAGGAAGTACACCTGCCGGTAGCGCTGTAGCTTCTGCTGCAGCTAAAGAAATCAAAAAGGCAGTTTTAGAATTGGGAGGTAGTAATGCTTTTATTGTTTTAAATGATGCCGATATGGAAAAGGCTCTGGAAGTAGCAATTAATGCCCGGTACCAGAATACAGGACAGAGCTGTATCGCGGCCAAAAGACTTTTATTGCAAAAAGGTATTGCTGAAGAATTCCTCAAAAAGTTTATTCAAAAAGTTGAGAGCCTAAAAAGTGGTGATCCGTTGGATGATGAAACCTACATTGGAGTACTTGCCAGGGAAGACCTTGCCAAAGATTTAGAAGAACAGGTAAATAAATCAGTTACAATGGGGGCTAAGGTATTAACAGGAGGAAGAAGAAAAGGAGCTTATTATGAACCTACAGTTATTACTGATGTTACTAAAGACATGCCTGTTTTTAAAGAAGAAACTTTTGGTCCTGCCATTTGTGTGATGGTTTTTGATACTGTTGAAGAAGCCATTGAAATATCAAATACTTCTGATTTCGGATTGGGAGTTACCATTTTTACAGAAGACATAGATAAAATAGAAAAGTTGGCGCCACAATTTAATGAAGGCTGTGTGTTTATTAATGAACTTGTTAAATCTGACCCAAGGCTACCTTTTGGCGGTGTTAAAATATCTGGTTTTGGAAGGGAGTTAAGTCATTACGGCCTTAAAGAGTTTGTAAATATTAAAACAGTATATATTAATAAATAATGAAATTTGGTAAAGTAGACAACCCGGAAACCATTGATTTTTCGTTACCTGAAGACCATCCGGATACAGTAGTTATCCTTTCCAAGTATAAGGATAATGAAAAACCCATGTCAACATATGTAGGATGTGCGAAATGGAATAAGCAGGACCTGAAAAACTTTTATCCGCGAGGAACTAAAGATGAACTGGAGTATTACTCCAATCAATTTAATTGCATTGAATTGAATGCAACCTTTTACCGGAATTTTTCGCCTGATCAATTTGAAAAATGGTATGAGAAAGTGCCGACCGGTTTTAAATTTTTTCCAAAAGTGAATCAGATCATCAGCCACCGAAAAAGGTTGCTAGATTTTGAAGCCCATTTGGATGAGTACCTGAACGGAGTCATTCATCTAAAGGAAAAGTTAGGAACGGTATTTCTGCAAATGCATAATAATTTTGCGCCTAAAGATTTTAACAGGGTGGTTCAATTTATTGAGTCATGGCCAAAGGAGATCCCATTAGCAGTAGAATTCAGGCATAGCGATTGGTATAACGATAAAAGAGTAGCTGATGAATTCTATCATTTGCTTGAAGAAAACAATATTGCAAATATATTGGTAGATACCGCAGGAAGACGGGATATAATGCATATGCGTTTAACAAATGATGAAGCTTTTATAAGATATGTTGGCGCAAATCACGAAAGCGACTATTCTCGCCTTGATGATTGGATTGAAAGGATTAAAGAATGGAAAGAACAAGGCTTAAAACACCTTCATTTTTTTGTACATCAAAACATGGAAGTTGAATCTCCATTATTGTCGGCCCACTTTATAAATAAATTAAATAACACTGGGTTAGCAACCCTTAAACTACCTTCTACCATTATAAATAAAGGACAAAAAGACTTATTTTCATGAGATTTCATTACTTAAAGTGTTAATTTAATAATAATGTTAGCTGATTTTTGCCTGATAAGCATCAATTTAGCGGCATGAACTTCGATATAAACTTAGCGATAAACAAAATATTTTTGTTTGGATTGTTTCTTTTAAGTTTTAAGTCTTTTTCGCAGATTTCAGGAAAATTATATGGTGAGAAAGATGTTGCTAAAGATGTTAAAATCAATAATCTAACCACAAATATCTCTACGTATTCAGATGAAAACGGTGATTTTAAAATAAAAGCAGTTTTAAATGATACTTTAATGTTTAATTCTTCCTTTTATGAAGAAAAAAAGATGCGTGTTGATGACTTCAAACTCAAGGAAAAATTTGTAGTTCAATTAAAAGAAAAAATAAATCAATTGGATGAAGTGGTAGTCAACAACATGGTTGGAGTGAAAGAATTTAATATTGAAGAGTACAATATAGAATTTAAAAGCCAAATAGGGGAGGATGTAAAAAAAAATCCCTACGCCTATGAACCTCAATCTGATGGAAGATTAGATATAATTAAGGCTGGTAATTTTATTGGCGAAAAGATTGGAAAATTATTTAAAAATAGAGGAGAAGGTGCATCTTATAATAACGCAACATATATTACTTTCAAAGATCTTGATACGTTATTTAGCAACAATTCTTTTTTTAACGATGCCTTGTTAAAGAATAAACTGGAAATTCCTTCTGAAAATAAGTTCTTGTTTTTTTATTATTGTGAGGAGCAAAAATTAAACTCAACACTTCTGAGAAAAGAAAATGAATTCTTGTTGTTCGATGAATTAACAAAACAGGCGTCAGTATTTAAATAACTATAGAGAATTAAATATGCATCAAGAATACTACTATTCGAAATGATGCTTATTAGAACGGGTTTTGACTACAGTTTTATAAATGCTGTATAATAATATAAGCACACCTATAATCAGAAACAAAAACAAGAAGATTGAATCCAATGAAGTCTGTGACAGCATCATGAAAATCAATATAAATGCTGTTATTAAAATTACTAATGGAATGGCTTTAAATTTCATATTCTTTAAGATACAAAAAATTAAAATATATATATCTTAATAAAATGCTAATTTTCAAGCATATAAGTGCTTAAATCTCTTCCAGTGGGTAATTCGTGTAATTCAAGATCAAAATACGAAACGGCAGCCATCAGGTGTTCAAAAATGTCAGCCATTATATATTCATAATTCTCCCATCTTTTATCACTTGAAAATGTATATATTTCTAAAGGAAGACCTTGAGGCGTAGCAGGCAGGTGGCGTATCATTATCATGAGGTCTTTATTGACAGCAGAATGGTTTCTCACATATTGGTCGCAATATTTTCTGAAAACTCCTAGGTTTGTTTGATTTCTTCCATTTATAATAACTGATTTATCAAAGCCGTGTGTTTCATTATATTTATCAATATCCTTTTGACGATTCTCTATATAATTTGAAAGTATTTGAATTTTAGCTAAACGTTCCAGGTCTTCCTTGAGAAGAAAACGTACACTATTGGCTTTTATAATGAGCGAACGCTTAATACGCCTTCCTTCACTACTTTGCATTCCCCTCCAATTTTTAAAGGAATCAGAGATTAGCGAATACGTTGGGATAGTTGTAATTGTATTATCAAAATTCCGCACTTTTACAGTGGTGAGATTTATTTCATACACATTACCATCAGCCCCATATTTTTCCTGTGTAATCCAATCTCCAATACGTACCATATCGTTTACAGAAACCTGGATACTGGCCACCAAACCCAAAAGAGAGTCTTTGAAAATTAGTAAAAGAATGGCTGAGGCGGCCCCCAGCGTAGTTAAAAACTTCACGATGGATTGTCCTGTAAGCTCAGAGAAAATAAAAATAATACCAAAGAACCAAAGAATGATAATTGCTATTTGTGCGAAACTGTCCAAAGGCTTATCCTTAAAAGCTTCCTTACTGTTTAAATAGTTACGTGTTGATTTAATAAAGCTTCTAAAAATCCATACCACAAGTAAAATTATATATATGTCAATTGCTTTTATTACAAAAACTTGCGATTCAGGAAAATCGAGTAGTAAAAATGGAGTTAACAGCACAATTAAACCAAGGGGTACAAGATGTGCTACATAGTTAGGAAACCTGCTCTTTACCAGAAAATCATCAAAAGTTGTACGGGTTTTATTAGAAAAGAGCTCAATAGCTTTTATAATTACTTTTCTTAGAAAAATGTCTATCAGGAAGATGAACAGTACAAAAAGTGCTATATTAAATAATAGGTTTAAATATACCGAAGTTGTAGGATCCAGCCCTTTTTCAATCAGGAATTTGTAAAACCACCTGAAGTAATCTTTCATGTTTTTTATTTTGGGCACAAATTTAATAAAAAATGGCGCTTTTACCCGCCATTCTTACACAAATACCCTAAATTGTTACGGCTTTAAAATACCCTTGTACCTGTCTTTGTATATAAACAACATAATAATATTTAATATAAGCATAACAGCCGCCATTAATATAGTATCCGGATCAATGGTAGCGTGATACAACACTGCATTTACAGAAACACTCATTAAGATGATCATCATTAAAGCGGCATATTTGTTTATTAATAAAGACAAGCCTGAGAGAACTTCAACAATTGCAACCAAAGTAAATGTTTTAGTAATCTTTAAAGCAGTGAAATAAGTCATTGCCTCATCTGAAGGTGGCGGGGGTTGATCCATAAATGGGTACAATTTGTTCGCACCAAAAAATAAGAGAAAAGCTCCGAAGAGTAACCGGAGAATAAGCGAGATGGTTTTCATATACTTAAAGTATTGGTTAATAGCACCTTAAAGATATGAAAATAATTTTATTCTTCTAGTTCTCTAACAAGTTTATGTTTAAGTTTTATAAATGGTAGAGGTTTCTCCTTAGTATCTTATTTAATACCAAGGAAGTTTTTTCATGTTATTTTGTATCGGTTTAAGTCAAAAATAAATATTCTATTCTAATTACTCGCTATCTGTAAATGAGTAAGAAGATGAATAATCATTATTATCATCAGAAAATTTAAACTTCATTGTAGAAGATTCAATTTCGGTATATTCCGCCCAAAAGTCATTAATGATATTTGAACCACCGGGAGTAACTGTAAATTTCATTCGGGTATTGCTGGTGTTTACCCACTCCCAGGTACCGGAATCACTTAAACTTTCAGATAGTTTTTGTTCAAATGTTCCAGCAGATGAAATGTAAAACTCCGTTGAACCACTGGTGGAGAACCACCATTTATTAAATAACAGGGATTCGTTAAATTGTGTTGTTTGCGGAGATTCATCATTGTCATCATCTTTTGAACAAGAGATAGACAGGAATAAAAAGCAACAAATAAGCGGCAGTATAATTTTGTTCTTCATAGTAAGTTTGTTTAGTAGGTTATCTATACTAAATATAGAAAAATTCACAATCTCTTTTTCAAATATATCTTATTGTTTTTATTAATTACTAATGGTACTATTAAGAATAGTGGTTTACACTTATTTTAGATGTGTGTATCCTGTATACTAATTCATCATCATAAAAAAACCCACTAGAAACTTAAAGTTGTAGTGGGTTTTAAAATAATGCTATAAAGTTTAAGCTTAGTTGTTTTTATAAGGTTTTATGGTTTCAATAGTTCCATCTTCCTTATGGGTTAATTCGGTCATCTTCACATTTCTTAAATGTGTTTGTCCGCCGGATAATGTACTGTCATGATAAAATAAATACCATTTACCGTTAAACTCTGCAATAGAGTGATGGTTTGTCCAACCAACAACCGGTTCTAAAATAACCCCCTGGTATGTAAAAGGTCCGTATGGGTTATCACCAATTGCATACGCAATGTTATGAGTGTCACCGGTAGAATAAGAAAAGTAGTATTTATCATTATACTTATGAACCCAGGCCGCTTCAAAAAACCTTCTTTCATTATCACCTGCTGTAATAGGTTTTCCTTCTTCATCGAGTATCATTATATTTTTAGGTTCTTCAGCAAAACTTAGCATATCATCTCCCATTTTTGCAATTTTAGGTGCTAACGCTGGTTGGTCATCTGCAGGATATTTGTCTTCATTTACGTACTCACCGGTTGCCCAACGTTGTAAATGTCCACCCCAGATACCTCCAAAATACATGTAGTAAGTACCATCGGTGTCTTTATATACAGCAGGGTCCATACTAAAACTTTCTTCTATGTAACTATCTTCAGCTTTAAAAGGGCCGGCAGGATGATCACTTACAGCGGCACCTATTCTGAAGATGTCTAAAGTATCTTTAACAGGAAAATATAAATAGTATTTACCGTCTTTTTCGGCTGCGTCAGGAGCCCACATTTGTCTTCCTGCCCAAGGTACATCTTTAATATCTAATGCAACACCGTGATCAGTAACTTCACCACCAACACTATCTAACGACAGTACATGGTAATCTTTCATATTAAAATGACTCCCCAGGTCATCCTGTGGAATACCTGCTTCCCAGTCGTGAGATGGGTATATATATAAGGTATCATTAAATACGTGTGCAGAAGGGTCGGCAGTATAAATATGTGTTACCAACGGCTCAGAAATTGGCTGTAAACTGTCAACCAGTTTTTTGTATAAATCCGCTATTGAATCTTTAGTTTTTGTTTCAGGATCTACAACTTCTACATCTTCAGTTGTTTCCTTTTTATCAGTTTTACATGATACCATAACCAAACCGGCTATAGCTAAAAGCATGAATAAAGGTTTCGAAAAAAGTAATTTAAGCATCTTTTTTAGGATTTTAATTTATTTAAATTTTTTCAAATATAGGTAATTATGTTGTATGAAAACGTTTGCGTAAATTTTTTTATGCAGAAGAAATAAACATTTATTCCATTATTTTCCATAATATTTAGTGAAGTTTAAAGGCCATGAGCCATGTCCATAGGTTTCACATATTTTATCCTGAATGTATTCAATGCTGTTATAACCATTAATACGAATAAGGAAAGCATAATGTATGTAAATGGAATATTAAGGTCAAGCAAATACCCTACAATAAGAGGTCCCAGAGCACTACTAATAACAGTAAACATGGAAAACAAGCTGCGAATGGCACCTAAACTTTCGGTGCCATAAACTTCTGCCAGAACAGCTGTTCTAATAGGTCCCGAGATACCAATTGAAATCCCCGCTAATAATAAAAAGAAAAGGGAACCAATGATACCTTCTGATAATGCAAAAATAAGTAACCCTATCGTTATGGGAATTAAAAAGATTTTAAACAGTTTTTTAGCGGTATATTTATCTACCCAGATTCCGCCCACAATTGAAAAAACAAACCTGGCCACTGCATAGCCGGTAAAAAACGTAGCGTAAAGGGTAGGGGACCAACCCTTGTCAGCTACAAATACATATTGATAAAAGAATATGGCTGTAACGATCATAACCATTGTAAAACTGGCTGGCATAATGATGAGGAATTTTTTTTCAAAAATTAAGTTTTTATACTCTTTTATTAATTTCAATGCCGAGGGATTATTGTGTTGAGATAGTTGCGCATTAAAATGATCCAGGTTTGTAAATTTTAATTTAATTAAATACAACAATAACCCAACACCGGTAATAATTGCTCCTATACGCCAGTTGTGCCAAACTACTATTAAAGAAATTATTACCGGCAACAATGCTTCCCCTACAGAGTACCCCAAAGCCGCTATACTCAATGCTTTCCCCCTGTCTTTGGCATAATACTTTGAAATAATAGTAAGGCTTATATGGCTTAACAGGCCTTGTCCGCTAAGCCTTAATCCAATAATAGCGATAATAAGTAATGAAATATGGTTAGTAAAACCCAGGATAAAATTAGAACAGGCCAATGCCAATACAGTTAACCCGGCAACTCTTTTAACTGAGGTATGGTCTACATGATGTCCCACGGAAAGCATTATAAATGAGGCTGCAACAGTACAACCGGCATAAATAGCGCCAAAAGTACCTTCAGTAAAGCCAAAGGTTTTTATAATTTCAGGAACATAAACTGATAATAAAAAAGTTTGTCCGAAACTGGATAAAAATGTGAGTAGCCAACCAAAACTTACTTCTTTGAAGTTTGTAATAAAAAAACGAAAAAGGTTCTTCAATGCCACGTTTTTATTAGGGAGTAAGGATATTCTATGTTATTTGAACATCGTTTTTCTTATTCATTTAAATTGCCCAAATATCCGATTTTATATTCTTTTGTTATAAATAATAACAGAATTGTATTAAACTTAACATTATTATAATAGGAGAACGGATTTTCGTAAATTTGCATTTCTTTTGAGATAAAGTTAAGACAGGCATTAAAATATTTAAAATATAATAAAAATAAATATAGTTATAATGAGCAAAACATTGTTTGACAAGGTTTGGGATTCACATGTTGTCCGCAAAATTGAGGGTGGACCCGATGTGTTTTTTATTGACCGTCATTTTATACATGAGGTAACGAGTCCCGTTGCTTTTTTAGGATTAAAGAGCAGGGGAGCTGGTGTATTATACCCTGAGCGCACTTTTGCAACCGCTGACCATAATACTCCTACCATAAATCAACATTTACCTATAGAAGACCCTTTATCTGCCCTGCAATTAGAAGCGTTGGAGACCAATACTTCGGAATATGGGATCAGCCATTGGGGATTAGGTCATAAAAAGAACGGTATAGTACACGTTGTAGGTCCGGAGAATGGTATTACGTTACCGGGTATGACTATTGTGTGTGGGGATTCCCATACATCAACACATGGTGCTTTTGGCGCTATAGCATTTGGTATTGGTACTTCGGAGGTTGAAATGGTTCTTTCTACGCAATGTATAATGCAGCCAAAGCCCAAGAAAATGATCATTAACGTGAATGGTGAACTTAACAAGGGTGTAACTGCTAAAGATGTTGCTCTTTATATTATATCAAAGCTGACAACATCCGGAGCAACAGGCTATTTTGTTGAGTATGCAGGAGACGTTTTTAGAAATATGAGCATGGAAGGCCGTATGACGGTTTGTAACCTGACAATTGAAATGGGTGCCAGGGGAGGAATGATTGCCCCGGATGAAACTACATTTAATTATATAGAAGGAAGACATTTTGCTCCAAAAGGAGAAGATTGGGAACGTGCATTGGAATACTGGAAAACGTTAAAAACAGACGATGGAGCTGAATTTGATAAAGAATTCAACTTTAATGGTGCAGACATTGAGCCTATGATCACTTTTGGCACCAATCCGGGTATGGGTATAGGTATTACTCAAAATATTCCCAAAGCCGATGAGATTGAAGGCGGGAAAACCACTTATGAAAAATCACTTAAATATATGGGTTATGCCGAAGGTGAACCGATGTTAGGAAAAAAGGTGGATTATGTTTTTGTAGGTAGTTGTACAAATGGCAGGATTGAAGACTTCAGAGCATTTGCCTCTGTAGTTAAAGGAAAAAAGAAGGCAGAAGATGTTGTGGTATGGCTAGTGCCGGGCTCACACATAGTAGAGGATCAAATTAAAGAAGAAGGTATACTGGATGTTATTACCGAAGCAGGTTTTTCACTCCGTCAGCCGGGTTGTTCTGCATGTCTGGCCATGAATGATGATAAAGTTCCTGCAGGAAAATATGCAGTAAGTACATCAAACAGGAATTTTGAAGGTAGACAAGGACCCGGAGCAAGGACAATGCTTGCAAGTCCGCTTGTAGCTGCAGCAGCTGCAGTTACAGGGGTGATAACAGATCCAAGAACAATGATTTAGTTTATAAATAATGTCAATTTTAAGTATTCATTAATAATTTTTAATCAAAGAATGGCTTACGATAAATTCAATATACTTACAAGTACAGCAGTACCATTACCAATTGAAAATGTAGATACAGACCAGATAATTCCTGCCCGTTTTTTAAAAGCGACTGAACGTAAAGGATTTGGAGATAATCTTTTTCGCGATTGGAGGTACAATCCCGACAATACCCCTAAAGAGGATTTTGTGCTCAATAATCCTGTTTATAGCGGAAAAATATTGGTAGGAGGGAAGAATTTTGGATCCGGATCTTCCAGGGAACATGCTGCATGGGCAGTTTATGACTATGGATTCAGATGTGTTGTGTCCAGTTTCTTCGCTGATATTTTTAGAAACAACTGCCTTAATGTAGGTGTACTTCCGGTACAGGTAAGCGCCGGGTTTTTAGATAAAATATTCAATGCAATTTATGATGATCCTAAAACAGAGATAGAAGTAAATCTTCCTGAGCAAACGATCACATTGAAAGCAACTGGCGAAAAAGAAAGTTTTGATATCAATAATTATAAAAAACAAAATATGCTGAATGGTTTTGATGATATAGATTATCTTCAGAATATGAAAAAGGATATCGAGGAATTTGCAAAACAGCTTCCGTTATAGTTGAATTATTTGGGAAGTAGTTACAAAGGGCGTTTCAACATG
Source organism: uncultured Flavobacteriaceae bacterium (assembly GCA_937901915.1). Lineage (GTDB taxonomy): Bacteria > Bacteroidota > Bacteroidia > Flavobacteriales > Flavobacteriaceae > Abyssalbus. The sequence goes on along the minus strand of CALGUD010000042.1, from coordinate 11,743 downwards.
TGTTGGGCGCTTTTATCATATTGACAAGGTGTTAAACTTACACATGCAAAAAAGAAAAATAGAAATTATGGACACCACGCTCCGGGATGGAGAACAAACCTCCGGAGTGTCATTTTCTGCTTCAGAAAAACTAACTATTGCAAAATTATTACTGGAAGAACTCAAGGTTGACCGTATTGAAATTGCATCAGCACGCGTTTCTGAGGGTGAACTTGAAGCAGTAAAGAATATTACTAATTGGGCAAAAGAAAATGGACATATCCACAAAATTGAGGTATTATGTTTTGTTGATAAAGGAATCTCTATTGACTGGATGAAAGAAGCAGGGGCCAAGGTCCAGAATCTTCTAACAAAAGGGTCCCTGAATCACCTTACATATCAGCTAAAAAAGACGGAAGAGCAACATTTTTCAGAAATAGCAGATACCATTAAACTGGCACAGGAAAATGACATTGAAACAAATGTATACCTGGAAGACTGGAGCAATGGAATGAGAGCTTCACGTGAGTATGTTTTTCGTTTTTTGGATTTCTTGTCAACCCAGCCAATAAGTAAGGTGTTATTACCGGACACTTTAGGTATTTTAAAACCATCTGAAGTATTTGAATTTTTATCTGAGATAAAAAACATACACCCTAAAATGCATATTGATTTTCATGCTCATAACGATTATGATTTGGGAGTGGCTAATACCCTGGAGGCGTTAAGGGCAGGTGTTAACGGTTTGCATATTACTATCAATGGAATGGGTGAACGGGCTGGGAATGCCCCTTTAGCAAGTGTAGTGGCAGCAATAAATGATTTTATGCCGGAATGGAAAACGTCAGTAAATGAAAAAGCCTTATACTCTGTAAGTAAACTGGTAGAAACTTTCTCCGGATTCAGGATTCCTGCAAACAAACCTATTATAGGGGATAATGTTTTTACACAAACTGCTGGAATACATGCAGATGGAGACAATAAAAAGAACCTTTACTTTAATGATTTATTACCAGAAAGATTTGGAAGGAAACGCAAATATGCACTCGGTAAATCTTCCGGAAAGGCAAATATTCAGAAGAATCTGCAGGAACTGGGCTTGAAGCTTAACGATGAAGAGGTAAGGAAAGTTACCCAGCGAATTATTGAACTAGGAGATAAAAAAGAAGTAGTAACCAAGGAAGATCTTCCATATATAATTTCTGATGTATTGGATAGTACTTTAATACAAGAAAAGGTATCAATAGAATCCTATGTGTTAACTCATTCTAAAGGATTAAAACCTTCAACTACGGTTGCTATCAATATAGATGGAGAAACCATTGAAGAGCATGCACAGGGTGACGGGCAATTTGATGCATTTATGAATGCATTGAAAAAAATATATGGTCATAAGAATATGAGTTTACCCAAACTTATAGATTATGCAGTAAGGATTCCTCCTGGTAGTAATTCTGATGCCTTGTGTGAAACTGTTATTACCTGGAAAAACAGTACAAAAGAGTTTAAAACTAGGGGGTTGGATTCCGACCAGACCGTATCAGCAATTAAAGCGACTGAAAAGATGCTGAATATTATCTAATTCGAAACCTGAATGTAGAATTCAGAATTATACATTGAAAGGCAAAATATTAAAAATTTAAACATGAATCATATAAAACGAACCGGGATCATTATCATGATGATAATTACCAGTCTTACGGTGTCTCTCTTTGATTCTAAACAAGAAAATAATGAATTTTTTGCAGCGGGTTTTGATGTTTTAAAAGTCAACATTAAATACAATCAACCTGAAAATGTCCTTTTAGGTTCACATCCTTTAACATTGCAGTGGATTGGGTGGGATCATCCCGGAACTATTGATTTTTATAAGGAAATGGACCTCATAAGATGTATCGGTGAACAGCTTTCCAAAGAGAATGAAACCGATTTCTTGAAAATTGACGGGATAGTCGAAGAAATTATAGATGAAAAAGAGTTTGTTTTTAAAGGTACTATTATTACAAAAGTCAATTACATTAATGGAGGAGAAAAATGTGTTAGGGAAGGGACTTTTCGTTTTAAAGCAAGCGGAACCAGGAAATATTGGAGAATGAGGGAAATGGATAATCCCTGTGACGGTGTTACTGATTATGTTGACATTTTTTTTAAAAAATTATAAAAGAGAAATAATACAATAAACCAGATAAATAATAATTACCGGATTAAAGGTAATCTAAAATCTAAAATTTATATGAAATTAAACATAGCCCTTTTAGCAGGGGATGGGATAGGCCCTGAAGTAATAGACCAGGCAGTAAAAGTAAGTAATGCCATAGCCAAGAAATTTAACCATGAAATTAACTGGACACCAGCATTAACAGGAGCCGCAGCTATTGATGCTGTAGGTGAGCCTTACCCCGACGAAACACATGAAATTTGTATGAACGCCGATGCTGTATTATTTGGCGCTATAGGGCACCCAAGATTTGATAACGACCCCAGTGCTAAAGTCCGCCCGGAGCAAGGATTGCTAAAAATGCGTCAAAAACTTGGCCTGTTTGCCAATGTGAGGCCAACATTTACTTTCCCATCGCTTATAGATAATTCCCCGTTAAAAAGAGAACGTATAGAAGGCACTGATTTAGTGTTTTTGAGGGAACTAACCGGCGGAATTTACTTTGGAGAAAAGGGGAGAAGAGATGGTGGTAACACCGCTTTTGATAATTGTGTATATACGAAAGAAGAAGTGACCAGGTTGGCAAGAAAAGGATTTGAAATGGCGATGGGCCGAAGAAAAAAACTTTGTTGTGTTGATAAAGCCAATGTACTTGAAACTTCTCGTTTGTGGAGAGAAACTGTACAGGGGCTTGAAAAAGAATACCCGGAAGTTGAAGTGAGTTACGAATTTGTTGATGCTGTAGCAATGCGCCTTGTGCAATGGCCCAATTCATACGATGTTTTAATTACTGAAAATCTCTTTGGAGATATTTTAACTGATGAAGCATCTGTGATTTCGGGTTCCATGGGACTCATGCCATCTGCTTCATTAGGAATTCATACTTCTTTGTTCGAACCTATACATGGCTCATACCCACAAGCAGCAGGTAAAGATATAGCAAATCCGCTTGCAACCGTTTTATCTGCTGCCATGATGTTTGAAGAAGCGTTCGGATTAACAGAAGAAGCACAAGCTATAAGGGATGTTGTGAATAAATCCCTGGACGAAGGTATTGTTACTGAAGATATTGCAGGTAAAGAAAAAGCATACAAAACCAGTGTGGTAGGGGACTGGTTAGCTGCAAATGTATAAATAGCAACACAATCCCGTTTGGTTTACAAATGAGATTACAAATTAAAGCATAGAGTATTCATGGTTGAGTCACTAAGTATTTTAGATTGGTCACTTGCCATTACTGCATCATTACTACTGGGAATATCAAAATCAGGGCTAAAAGGTATCGGTATTATAATTGTTACCATTTTAGCCCTTGTTTTTGGAAGTAAGGCATCAACAGGAATCTTAATGCCTTTATTGGTTATAGGCGACGTGTTTGCCATCATCTATTATCGTAGGCATGTACAGTGGAAATACCTATTTAAATTACTTCCATGGATGGTTATTGGCGTTCTTATAGGCGTATTTGCAGGTAAGGACCTCCCTGAGGTTATATTTAAAAAGGGAATGGCGACTGTTATATTTATCTCCGTTGTCATTATGTTTTGGTGGGATTATAAAAACATACAAAAAATACCTACAAACCGTTTCTTTGCAGTTTCCATGGGATTATCAGCCGGTATTGCCACCATGATAGGAAATTTGGCGGGTGCCTTTGCCAATATTTACTTTTTAGCAATGCAAATGCCCAAAAATCATTTTATTGGAACTGCTGCATGGTTGTTCTTTATTGTAAATCTCTTTAAAGTACCTTTTCATGTGTACTATTGGGAAACTATCAATTTTGAAACCCTTAAAGTAAATGTATTTCTCATACCTGCACTTCTTACCGGATTATTATTAGGAGTAAGGTTGGTAGCAAGAATAGGTGGCGCAAGCTTTAGAAGACTTATCTTGGTATTAACAGCAATTGGCGCAATACTAATCTTTTTCAAGTAAATAATTACAGGTAAGGATAATTGCAATTCACATACATTTTACATCAATAGCCGGTCATCCATTTATTTTTTCCTCGTTTAAAATTATCTTTAACTTCATAAATCAATCAATGCGGCCTTCCGTAAAGAGTTTTTTATATTTAATTGAAGTATATTAAATTCTGAATAGTATGAACCTTGATTCTCAGCACAAAAAAGAACCTGGTAATAAGAAAGAAGACGCAGAATCGGTTAAGAAAAGTAAATTACCTTTATTTATTTCCCTTGGGATTATTTTAATTCTTGCAGCTTCTTATTTTTTTATACCGGAAGTGAAAGATGCTTTAAAAGAGGCCTGGGATGTATTAACCAGTAATGATGATGAGCGAATAGAAAACTGGGTAGATCAATTTGGCTGGATGGGTCCATTGGTACTTATTGTTGTAATGATTTTACAAATGTTTTTATTTGTGATACCAACAATAGGGCTCATGGTTGTAAGTATTTTAGCGTATGGACCGGTTTGGGGGAGTTTAATTGTATTGGTAGCTGTTATTGCAGCTTCGTCTGTCGGTTACGTTATAGGCCGTTATTTCGGACCTGCGATAGTAGAGAAGTTGATAGGTAAGAAATCTGAAAAAAAAATAGCGGGTTTTATAGAAGATTATGGATTCTGGGCAGTAGCTATAACCCGGTTTAACCCCTTTTTATCTAATGATGCCATTAGTTTTGTTGGTGGAGTTTTAAAGATGGGCTACTGGAAATTTATAGGTGCTACATTGGTGGGTATTCCACCTTTAATTGTATATATAGCCATAGTGGGGGATAGCACTGATAGTCTTAAAACCGGACTCATGTGGGGTTCTTTATTGAGTTTAGCAATATTCCTGGGATATGTATATTGGGATAAAAAGCGTAAGTAATGCATGGAGTAGGCTTAATGATGAAACCCGGTTACTATTTTGATACCGCTTGATGTTCCTATTCGGCTTACACCAAGCTTAATATATTTCATAGCAGTTTCAAAATCCCTGATACCTCCTGAAGCTTTTATTTCGGCCTTTCCATGAACAGCTTTTTTTATGAGGATTAGATCCTCAGGAGTAGCACCTCCTGTGCCAAACCCGGTTGATGTTTTTATATAATCGGCCCCTGCTTTAACTGATAATTTGCATGCTGTTTTCTTTTCTTTTTCAGATAAATAACAGGTTTCAATAATAACTTTCAGAATTTTATTTCCTATAATTTTTTTTACTTCTGTAATATCCTGGATAATTAATAAGGGTCTTTTGCTTTTTAACCACCCGATATTTATGACCATATCAATCTCATCTGCTCCGTTGCTTATAGCGTTTTTGGCTTCAAATACCTTGGATTTAGTACAAGCAGCACCCAAAGGAAAACCTACTACCGAACAAACTTTAACCTTACTATCTTTTAACTCTTTTTTTGCCAATGATACATGACTACTGTTCACACATACTGAAAAGAAATCATAGTGTTTTGCTTCCGAACAAAGTTCTATAATGTCATTAATAGTAGCGTCAGGACTTAATAGCGTATGATCTATAAATTTATTAAGCTTCATTTATTAAAGATACACATTTTAACCCCTTTTTTCTGAAAAATCAGCTTACCTTTCTGCTTCTGAAACGTAATTCCCGCTCATTAAATGATATTTCACTCAGTGGATTATTTACTTCGTTAAAAAGGTTCATAAATTTTTCGGAATGGGATTCAACCTGGTTGGTTTTTAGATTAAAATGAATGAAACCCATCCAACAAAAGGATTTTAAAATTGTTTTATCACTATTCCACATAAGTCCTTCAATCATCAAATGTTTTGGAGAATATTGTATTAACTGAGTTTCAATTACTACGTCTTCCATAGTAAAGGTAGGCTTTAAATATGATATTTGACTGCTGCTAACTACCCAACCAAGTTTATCTTCTCTTATAATTTTAAATAGATCCAGGTTATAATATTGCAATAGCTGATCTTCCCGTGCATTGATATAATAATCTAAGTATTTACTGTTATTCAAATGATTAAACGGATCACAGTCCTGAAACCTGATTTTTGCTTTACTTTCTAGCTTTTTTGGCAAGTTGTTCATATAATTAATTTTATTATACCGTTCGGTATATTATTAAATAAAAAAATTTAATTTTTAAAGTACATTTTCATAGTGTCGTTTATAACATTGGCTGCATCAATTACATATGAGTTATCCTTCATTGTCTGGCTCATAAATACAGCGCCTTGTAACAAGGAGTAAAATCGCTTTGCATAGGTTTTACTAATAATTGTTTTCTTTATTTGTCCTGCTTCTTTACCCTCGTTAATCAAATTTTCAATATAAGTTTGCATCCGGTCAATAACCTGTTTAACCTTTTCCGCTAAAAGCGGGTTTTGGCTATTGGAATCAACACCTACATTAAGGATGGGACATCCACCTATTTCTTTACTAAAGTCATAGTAATTCCTATAAAAATCCGTGAGTTTAAATAATTTATCAAGAGGAGTATTTCCTTGATTAATGTGGTCTTCAACTTCTGAGAGTAATCTTTTGATATTGTATTTAAAAGCAACCAGTGCCAACTGTTCCTTGTTTTCAAAATTCCCGTAGATAGCACCTTTGGTTAGACCTGTAGCAGCTGTGATATCACTCATAGAAGTTCCTTCATAACCGTTGCGGTTAAAGATGGGGGCAACTGTTTCTATAATAAACTGAGTGGTTTTTTCTGCTTTAGTCAGCATTTCTGAAAATATTTATCCAAATATAATAAAAAAAATACTTATTGGTATAAAATTTAAAATGAATTTTACCTATAAGTATTCTGTTATTAAATTATTCCAATTGATAGGTGGCTAATTTATAAATCATTTCCAGGTCCTGCTCTTTTATTGATACATTCCACGACCACGAACGGAAAGACACATATCCGGAACCAGGCCTGGAATTAAACTTTTTAGTCCACGCACTCACACGATTAAATTCGTCATAAGCTAAGGGAGTGACTCCAACCTCTTTTATTGGAATTCCGGTTGTTTTAAACCAAGCAGGAAGTCCCCAGTTCAGCCCCTCCTGGGTAGTTTTACTGTAGTAATTTCCCGATTCGCTTAAATCGGTGTAATGCACTTCAAGTAATTTCTGCCCATCAGCGGGATCTCTGGTGAAATCTCCGGATTCCCCAATTTCAAAATAATTTGGAGCATCACCAAACCATAACACCTTACCACCGGTTTCTAGATAATTTCTTAGCAACCCCTTTGAAGGATCGGCACCCATAATGTGAACAGGTATTATGGGGAAAGAAAATACAATAACGCTGGGAGCCTTATCATTGATCCTATCTACTATAAATTGATATAACTGATTAGTTTCTAGTTGTTTAAAACCTTTGCTCATAAGATAAGGTGATATTTTTTTATCAGCTATGGTATATTGGGCGATTCCTTCAATTTCTTTTGGTTCGTATACTGCTTTATAAGTCTTTATTTTATCATCCAAAGCATAGAAATAACCATTATCACTACCAAAGAATAAATTTTCTGAAGAAAAGACCGGTGAGGAATGAATTTCACTGCCAATTTCATATTCCCAGTTTATCTCACCTATTGTTTTATTTACCTGGTACACTTTGCCATTTGCAGAACCCATATATAAATTATCTCCAGCAATAAAGGGAGTGGTAAAATTATGCCCCCCGGTTATTAATTTCCAGATTTCCTTTCCTGATTTTAGATCCAGCGCAGAAATATGGTTGTTTGTAGACCAACCAACATACACTTTCTCATCATCAGCAGAGCATGACATAGCCCAGGTAGAGCCATACGTAAAATTCCATCTCTTATTTTTATTTTTAATATCTATAGCATATACATTCCCGTCCCTGGATCCCAAAATAAGTACATTATTGTGTATTATAGGTTTTGTGTAAATAGAATTCCTGTCAAATCTGAAAGTCCTTTCATCAAGATGTGCACCTTCTGTATCAAATTGCCATAAAAACTTCCCGTCATTCTCGTCAAGCACATATAATATTCCATCATTACTGGGTTGGTATACTTTTTCTCCGGAAATTAAAGGCGCTGCCCTTATAACACTTTTTATTTTATAACTCCATATGAGTTCACCATCTTCTTTATTAACCGCATACAGTTTACCATCCCCCCAGCCAATAAATATTTTATTGCTATTAATTTCCGGTGAAGATGTAAAATATTTCCATCCAGCATAATTTTCTTGTAATTCCGGTTGCATTTGAAACTTCCATTTAAGTTTACCTGAAACGGATTCAATTGCATATAAATAATTATCCCTACTAGCTATAAAAACAGTATTTTCAGAAAAGGTGGGGGTACCCGAGATTGCACCAAGTGTTTGAAATTTCCACAGCAATTTTCCATCCTCTTTATTCAAAGCGTACAAATAACCGTCTGCACTACCAAAATAAAGCTTGTCATCGACTATTATTGAAGTTCCCCGTATAGGGCCGTCTGTTTTAAATTTCCACTTTATTTTGGGGTTATTAATATTAGTTTGGGCTTTTACTCCCACAAATAATATAATTGTAAAAATTAACAGAACTCTTTTCATGTTTTAAATTATAAGTTGGTGACATACATTGTTAAGACGAAAAATACTTCTTAAAATCTATCATGAACATTCAAATACATTCAAATACGAGCAACTATTTTTAAACAAAAGCTAAGTTGTCGGTCAGAAAGAATAGATGGTTTATATTTAACTTTTAACCAACTGATTTTAGCTTAAAATAAGATTTTTATGACTTTATTTTGCTTTCATATTTATATAATGTATGGACTTGACCTTGAATATGAAGTGCTGAAGAATACTTATTATAAAAATTCGTTGAAAGTTATTCCTAATATTGATAAAAGCATATTTCCGGAATAGAATAAGAAAAAAATAAAAAGAGGCTATTATACAACAGCCTCTTTTTTTGCCCAAATGTCTTATTTCGATATTTTCGCCTAAGCGAATACCTACTATCGTTAACTACTATATTATGGCACATAGTAAGATGTAAAGACAATATAATAACTTTCTTTTTTAAGATTTATTGTATGGGTGGAAGATAAAGTGAATCGATTATTCGCTTCATTGTAAAGTTTGTTTAGTGTTAATTGGGCTTAAATTACCCAGGCGCGTCACAAATTATTTGCTATTGATGCTTGGGGTTTAAAGGTTAAAAGGTTTCATCACCATATTGAACATAAAAAAAGCTGCCTTTTTAGGCAGCTCATTTATTAATAAGTTTGAATTAATTCTCAACCAAATTGTCCTGATTTCTAAATACAAGCTTTCCATCAAAAGCATCCAGTAAAATTATACTCTCTGTTGACACTTTACCACTCAGGATCTCTTTAGATAATTGATTCAGGACATCTTTCTGTATTACCCTTTTTACGGGTCTTGCTCCGTATTGAGGATCATATCCTTTTTGAGCAAGATATGCAATAGCTTCATCAGTAGCATCGAGTGTAATGCCTTGTTTTGAAACCATTTTCATGACCCCTTTGAGCTGTAAGCCCACTATATCCTGAATGTTTTGTTCATTTAGCGGAGTAAACATAATGATATCATCAATCCTGTTCAGGAATTCAGGTCGTACAGACTGTCTTAACAATGCAAGGACTTCTACTTTTGCAGATTCCATTACACTGTTTATGTCATCATTTGTTTCATACCGGTCTTGTATAATATGGCTACCTATATTACTGGTCATGATAATGATCGTATTTTTAAAATCGGCCACCCGTCCTTTATTATCTGTCAACCTTCCTTCATCTAATACCTGTAAGAGGATGTTAAATGTATCAGGGTGTGCTTTTTCAATCTCATCCAGTAATACAACAGAGTAGGGTCTTCTTCGTACAGCTTCGGTCAATTGGCCTCCTTCATCGTATCCTACATAGCCCGGAGGGGCGCCCACCAATCTGCTCACAGCATGCCGTTCCTGATACTCACTCATATCTATTCTCGTCATGGCGTTTTCATCATCAAAAAGGTACTCTGCCAATGCTTTTGCCAATTCTGTTTTACCTACTCCTGTTGTACCCAAGAACAGAAATGACCCTATAGGTTTTTTAGAGTCCTGTAAACCGGCCCTGCTACGTCTTATGGCATCTGAAACCGCTTGTATAGCTTCTTCCTGGCCTACAACACGTGCATGGAGCTCATTTTCGAGTCGAAGCAATTTTTCACGCTCGCTTTGAAGCATTTTGGTTACCGGGATCCCGGTCCATTTCGCTACAACTTCTGCGATATCTTCATTAGTTACTTCTTCTTTTATAAGTGATTTTCCACCATCCTGTTGTTGTTGAAGTTCCTTTTGTAGATCTTCAAGTTTTTTCTGGGCTTCTTTAATTTTGCCATAACGCAACTCCGCTACCTTTCCGTAATCTCCATCCCGCTCAGCTTTTTCAGCTTCCTGCTTATAATTTTCAATTTCTTCTTTTGTGTTCTGGACATTGTCCACTACGCTTTTTTCACTTTCCCATTTGGCAAAAATCTCATTTCGTTCTTCCTTCAGGTTTGCCAAGTCAGCATTTATTGATTTTACTTTGGTTTCATCATTTTCACGCTTAATGGCTTCCAGTTCAATTTCCAGTTGCATAATTTTTCTGTCCAGCACATCCAGTTCTTCCGGTTTGGAATTAATTTCCATCCGAAGTTTAGATGCTGCTTCATCCATAAGGTCAATGGCCTTGTCCGGCAAGAAACGATTTGTGATATAACGCTGTGATAATTCAACTGCAGCTATAATAGCTTCATCCTTTATTCTTACCTTGTGGTGGGCTTCATACTTGTCTTTAATACCTCTTAAAATTGAGATAGCACTTTCCACATCGGGTTCATTCACCACAACCTTCTGAAACCTTCGCTCCAGGGCTTTATCTTTTTCAAAATATTTTTGATATTCATCCAATGTAGTAGCGCCAATGGCTCTTAATTCACCCCGTGCTAAAGCAGGCTTGAGTATATTTGCTGCATCCATGGCCCCTTCGCCACCTCCTGCGCCTATAAGTGTATGGATCTCATCAATAAAAAGTACAATATCACCGGCAGCAGAAGTTACTTCTTTTACAACCGATTTTAAACGTTCTTCAAATTCACCTTTATATTTGGCGCCAGCAATAAGAGCACCCATATCCAACGCAAATATTTGCTTACCCTTTAGGTTTTCGGGGATATCCCCCTGGACTATTCTATGAGCCAATCCTTCGGCAATTGCTGTTTTACCTGTACCGGGTTCTCCAACAAGTATCGGGTTGTTTTTTGTTCTGCGTGACAGAATCTGTAAAATTCTGCGTATTTCTTCATCACGTCCTATTACAGGATCTAATTTTCCATCATTGGCCAGTTGATTAAGGTTTTTAGCATATTTATTTAAGGAATTGTAGGTTTCTTCAGCACTTGCAGAAGTTACCCGGTCTCCTTTACGAAGCTCTTCAATGGCTGAATGTAATCCCTTTTCTGTAACACCCTGGTCTTTTAAGATTTGTGCTGTTTTACTTTTTGATTTAAATATAGCAAGGATCAGGTGTTCGATTGACACATACTCATCCTTCATTTTTTTAGCAACAATGCTTGCTTCGTTAAGCGTTGTCCCTGCATCACGTGATAGCATTAACTCTCCGCCGCTTACTTTAGAAAAA
>CALGUD010000041.1 GCA_937901915.1 uncultured Flavobacteriaceae bacterium | reverse complement strand
GGGCTGTTATCTGGTAATAATATTTTTGCTTAAACTTAAGGGGGTTCACTGTTGGACCCTCTTTTTTATGCTGTTCATCAAATATTTACTATCTAAAATTCTCTTTTTGTATTGGTGAAAACCAGACTCTAAACTTGAGAAACTTTTTTCCTTTTCACTTGGCAGTGAGGCTGTTCAAAAAAGTGTGTCAAAAGAATTAATTAAAAGAAATGACAATAAATTTGACACATGAAAGAAAAAGGCAAACTAAAGAAGTTAAAACCACTCAGACTTGAAGAGTTAATACCGGATGAGCAAAAACGCCAGGAAGTAATAAGCCGGTTGTACAAAGGCGATGCAATATTAGGAGATGGAGGCATATTCACAGATATGCTTCAGTCGATGGTAAATGCAGCCCTGGAAGGTGAGCTTGACGAGAAGTTTAACCAAAGGCCCATTGGGGATACAAATCGCCGCAATGGACATACCAGCAAGGTTGTGCGAAGTCCTGCCGGCCCTCTTTCAATACAAACTCCGCGGGATCGCCATGGCACACATGAACCGATACTGATAAAAAAATGGGAACGGGAATTAGGTACTGGTGTAGATGAGATCATATTAAGCCTTTATGCCAGGGGTCACTCAGTTGAAGATGTCCGACATCAGTTACATCATTTGTATGGCTTAGAAGTCAGTGCAGGGGTAATAAGCGCTGTAACAGATCGTGTATGGACAGAGATAATTGAATGGCAACAACGGCCATTGTATAGTTGCTATCCAATAGTGTACCTTGATGCCATTCATTACAAAATAAGAGAAGCAGGACACGTTATAAGCAAGGCTATTTATACCTGTTATGGTGTCAATGCCCAGGGGCAGCGTGATATATTAGGCTTGTACCTAAATGAAACTGAAGGGGCAAGACAATGGGGGTTAATACTTGAAGACCTTAAAAGGCGTGGTGCTGAAGATATTTTTTTCTTCTGTGTTGATGGTTTAACAGGTTTTTTGGATGTAATAGAACATGTTTACCCTCATGCGATTGTTCAAAGGTGCGTTGTACATATGATTCGTTCTTCAACACGCTTTGTCAGCGATAAGGATATTAAAAACCTTTGTGCTGACTTGCGTAAAGTATATACATCGGCAAACAGGCAACAAGCTGAAGTAGCGTTAGAAGCTTTTGGACAAACCTGGGATAAGAAGTACAAGGAAGTGCGTCCAAAATGGGAAAAAGATTGGAATGAATTAATGTCATTTATGGATTATGGAGAGAACATAAGGAGAATGATTTACACAACAAATCCAGTTGAATCATTGCACCGGATAATGCGTAAAATAACCAAATCCAAAGGAGCCTGGAGCAATGATAAAGGTCTTATTAAACAACTTTATCTTGCCCTAAAATACAATGAGAAAAGCTGGAAGCGTACAGCCTATCATTGGGCCGCTATTAAAAGAGAACTATTAGAAAAATTTGGAGACAGATATGAAAAGCACTTATAAAAAACTAACTTTACAGAGCATAGCCCTTCCGCCTACGGCTCCAGGGCTATGCTCTGTAGGTACCAGTGTGACACACTTTTCTGAACACACCCTATACATGATTGTATATTGCAGGGTAGTAATAAATGAAGCACAGACAAGGGCAACTGTTTCGTTGTACCACAACCTTCCAACAAGGTAAATCAACCATACCGACAATACACCCATTACAGCAAATGGCAACTTTATTAACCATTCAGTTTCGCCAAAAATTATTATCCAGTAGTAAATGAATACCTGTATTCCTGCAGGGTGCCCGTCAGGCTTTATTCCATTTTCAATTAGTTCACTGAAAGTATTGTATTCGGTACGGAATACTGCGCTGAACTCATCGTGCATAAATGGGATTTCTGTGAAATGATAAAACCGAAGCGCAGCAGATATGCATAGGATAAGAATTAGAATTGCCTGGTTTGTTAATCTCATCTTGTTATAAATTCAGGTTCTGTATTTTAAATTCAATTAGTAAAAATAAGCAGTATTTTCCGAACTTCAGAGAACAGGCATTTTAGAAATCTTTAATATTGATATAATGCGCATGAAAATATCGGGTATAGTCAAATTTTTAAATGAATTTTACCATTTTTGCACCGCGATTATAAAAGGAAGCGTTATCCTTAAATAAACAATGAGTACGAATTCTACATTTTGTTGAACAACCGCATGAAATTGAAAAAACAATCATTATAAGATGGAAATTAAAGTTTTAGGTAACAAGAATTCCATATTCGACCAATACCTTGCAGAAATCAGGGATGTGACCATTCAGAATGATCCGTTACGATTCAGGGAAAACCTGTACCGGATTGGTGAATTATTTGCGTATGAGATAAGTAAGGAACTGGTTTATAAAGTCAGTAA
>CALGUD010000040.1 GCA_937901915.1 uncultured Flavobacteriaceae bacterium | reverse complement strand
CGGCCCCTCCGAGCCAGCACTTTTACAGGGCAGGAATTATGCCTGGCGTGTACGGACCATTGTATGGGACGGGGCAGAGGAGGTCAGTTATTTCTATAACAATGGTTACAGTGAGATCTTCCATTTCAGCTACGCTTCCCCCTGTTCCCCCCCTTCGGGTTTAAGGGATGTTTCCAACAACAGCAGTATGAGCCATAAGCTCAACTGGTCCAAGACCCACCAGAGGTACCATGTGCAATACCGCAAGAAGAACCCTGCCGCCGAAGTATGGTTCGGGGTAGGGCCTTTGTCCACACACCTCAGGGAAGACAATATAGATGAGGAACTGATACTGTACAATTTAGAAGGCGGCAAGACTTATGAGTACCGTGTAGGTGGTTCCTGTGTGGGAACAGGGAACAGTGGGGGGTATGTATATAGTGACATCCATGAATTCACCACCCGTTCCAGGGACAGCACCGGTACGTACAACTGTGGGGAGATAAGCGGGGTACAGCTAAAGGGACAGGAACCCCTTGAGCGTTTGGGCAGTAACGAAGTGTTCACAGCAGGCGACTACCCGGTCACTGCCAAGGAGGTATATGGGAGCCAGGGCAGCTATACCGGCTGGGGCTATATGCCCATCCCTTATTTAAGGGACACCAAGATAAAGGTGTACTTTGAAAGGATCAGCATCAACAGCAATTACCAGCTAACAGAAGGGGTGCTGAAGACGGAGTACGATGAGGACTGGGAAGGGGTGATGCAGGGGCTTAACATAGAGTTCCCTGAGGAAGAACAAGCAGAAGCAGAAGCTCCGGCAGTGGTTAACAGCACGGAAACAGCAACAGAGAGTGAAACAGGCACAACAACAGAAGCAGGGGAAGTAGATGAATTCATGGCTTATGAAGAAGACCCTTACGAACTTTTTGAGCCGTTACCGGAAGAAGAAGAAACTACGGCAGAAACCCAGACAGGGCCCTCCGGGGCCAATGAGACGGCAAACAGCGCTGCACCCGGCCCGGGGACTGGGAATATTAATACCCCTTTACAGGTGCAGGACAACCAGCTTCCGGATGACCAGATATTGGAAAGTACTGCCCCGGGTGAGGAAAAGTTGATCGATGAGAGCGGTATAGTTTACAATGAGGGTGATATAATTTACGTCGATTGCAACTCCGAGGTCTATAAAGCAATGAGGTTGATAAAGGGGGATTACGGCTCATCCCTCTCAGATGTTGTATGGAAGTTATTCTATATCTATGATGGCGGAAACGAGATGTTTAGCAAACGAGGTGTAGAGGTTTATGAATTAGATTACGGCTGGTTAAATTTTATCGGCAACGAACCGGGCGGTATTTATAAGTTAACAGCAGACTTTGGGTCAGGCCAGATAAGTGTATTTATAGAATGCATATCCCCTTCGGTTGAACCCATGGTTATAAGGTATCAGGAAGTAGATTATCAGGAGGAAGAGACTATAAGTTTAGACTGTAAACAATGGGAACACATATTTGAATTGTTGAACCACGATCCGTTTAACGAAGAATTTATCAAATGGGAACTAGCTTCAGTTAGTGGAGAGACCATTTATAAAGCAGAGAATGGAACAGGAAGCAAGTTTACGCTCGATCAAACACGGTTGTTACAGGTCCGGGAGGAATTTCCCGAAGGTATATACCAGTTAATAGTGCATCATAATTATACTTCCATTATGGTATATATAGAATGCAGGGTTGACGAAGAATGGAACCCTTTGCTTATTGCACAAAATACCCATGCCGAACCTAATGGGAATGGCAATGAAGCTGTCATAGATGTTGGGGCCCCACTTATTTCAAATGGATCAGACACAGGGCTTAAATTAATAAGGGAACATACCTCCAATAAGAGTCATGCTGATGGAGAAACACTTTATGTAGATCACATTGATGAAGGATTGGAGTTTCAATGGGAGGATGAATCTATGGATTCCATTGAATGGAAACTATTTAGTTCCTCTGAATTGCTGTATAATATAGAGTTACCTCAGGCTGAGAAATTCGATATAGAAAGTTTTCGGCTTATGATAGAAAGTATGGATGTCCGGGAAGATGAAATCCCGGTTGAACTAAAAGCTTTTTTTAATGGTAAACTACAGTCCACCCTATATATCAAAGTAAAGAATGTATTGCCGGCCGGGCCTAAAATATTGTATAATGGCAAGTTATATACCAATCTTATAAAAGTTGCAGTTAATAAGGGCCTGTCTGAATTTAAACTGTCAGATTATACGGGGCAGAACAATATATTATGGAATTTATCTATTAATAATGAGGTTATAAAAAATGTTGTTCTGGGCCCCGGGGAAACACTTTCTTTAAATATGTATAATCACCTTAAAGAAATTACCCTTGGACAGCAATTTACATTAAGGGCAACATACGCCGAAGGTCAAACAAAAGTTATACTGATTCCGCAAGTCCCGGAAGAATTGAGTGTAGCTATTAAAGAGTATGATACAAACAAAGTTTATAATGATGGCGAAACAGTTTTTATAGACAGTATGGATGAAGGGGCCACATTTGAATTAATAGGCCTGGGGGATGAAGATATAACATGGAAATTACACTATGGAAATAATCAGACTGCTACTTACACCCTGGTTGCTGATGTACAATTCATAATAGCAACATTCAGGATCATGATGGATAAGATGGAAGTCCAGGATGAAAAAGCGATTTTTAAATTGGAAGCCTGGAATGATAATATCTTGCAAGGCATGGTTTATATCGAAGTTGCGAATGAGCTTCCAATGGGACCGAAAGTATTATATAATGAAGCCTTTTATTCTACATATATCCCCGTTTCCCCTACAAATCCGGAAGCAAAATTCAGGTTAGCAAGTTATCTTTCTAAGAATGTGGAATGGAGCCTATCTATAAATGATGAACTGGCCAAAAACAGCAAACTGGATTTCGACACAAGTTTTTCTCTCAATATGAATGATTATAAAGAGGATGTTGATCACGGTTCGGAGTTTATATTGAACATTAAAACTGACAAGATGGAATTTGAGGTCATACTGTTGCCAATCAAAGACGCAGATTAATTTTTTGTAATAAAATCACCAAATAGATGTATAAAAGCCTGATCCTTATACTGTTTTTTTTCACCCGGTTTATTTTCGGGCAGGACTACCCCTGCCAGGTCATGGTGAACATGTCCCCCCCGTATCCTTTAACCCTGTCGGGCTACGGGAGCAGTATTCAGGAAAAGATCAACTTAACCTTGTTGCTTGGTGATATATCAGAGAGCGGCCGTGAGGTAGGGCTCAAGTTTTATATAGAAGGCAGCAGTGGTTTTCGCGCCGGTAGCGGGGATATAGTAACCGGCACCTCCCCGCTTGTATTGGAAGGAGGTGTTCCGCTGTACCTTACCCAGTCAGATTTAAGTCCTTATTTTCGTTTTGAGAATCTGCAGGGCCTGAACCCGCAGGCCTATGGCGCCCTTTTACCTGAAGGGATGTACCAGTTTTGCTTTGAGGTTTACGACTGGCAGAGCA
>CALGUD010000039.1 GCA_937901915.1 uncultured Flavobacteriaceae bacterium | reverse complement strand
CACGTCATCTTAATTTGTGTGTTTGGCTAGTCCAAAAATTAGGTCTCGAAATGACACCAAATTTTCTTTTGTCACTGCGTAAGAAGTGAAGCAATCTTTTAGAATACTTAACAGTGATGAGTTATGAGTGATGCGGTGTACGTCCCTGATATAGGTTGACCAATTAAAGTCAATTTAGATTTTGACGAGATTTTTAATCTTATATCACACTAAATTCGTAATCCGTAAATCTAAAATCGTAAATTAAATTAAATCAAAGCAGTCTTTTCATATTTACATTCTCATAATTACGCTGTACAAAATCCAGCGCATATTTTAGCACCTGCCCCATAGTGGAGCTTCTTTTAAATTTTAGGTCCAGGGTAAGAGCGTATATTTCCATTCTAAGTGCTTCTATATTCTCAGGTGTAGAGATAGTATCATCAAAAATAGCTTCCAATAACCTTTTTAACCGGTTTCCTGAACTCATAATACGCTTGGCAACAATAGACCGCTCCTCTATTTTATATTGATCAATAGAGGTTTTCTCAAGCCGCTCTTTTACCGTTTCTACCATTTTAAAGTTTTCCTTAAAAAATTGTGGCCGATAGACCTTCAGTTTTCCTTCAAAAGATTGCTGATCAAAATCAATGGGGCGTATTTTATAAACCACATGGTCAAAATCATGGGTAGGCACAATCACATAATTATAAGAACGCATATCTCCTAAAAGGCGGATCATACACCGTTCATTAAATTTGACAAACTCTTTTGCAATTTGTGACTTTTCGGAATCAGTGCAATATGGAAGGAAATCTTTTATAAATACATCACCGGGAATTCCTGTTATATGTTCTTCAATTAAAGTGTCCTTATAGACCATAAAGTTAAGGTTATAAGGAGAAAGCATATGTTCAAGTTCCAACCCGTAAATACGTGAAGCATCTGCCTTTTTCACATAAAAATAGGTGTAGTTATCATTCAGAATATTCCTGATTTTTATCCTGAACGGTTTAGAATTTCCAAATGTACAATAGTCAATAGCATCTACATTAAGAAAGGGAATTACCTCTGCACTACCATCTGAATGAAAAATAGAATATACCTTTTTCAGGCTCAGGTCAATTTCCGGCCTGTCAAATTCTGAATAGAAAACCCGCACCCAAAGTGTATCAACATCATCTTTGTCATAAACCACTACCGAACCATAAAAACGCAGCAAATCATCATAAAAAATAGGGATCTTTATGTTGCGGTTGTACCTGTTTAAATATTCATGCAATTTATCACTTACAGGATACGCCGGCTTCTTTTTAGACATCAATTTCTCTTCGCTCATATCATCTTATATTCATCAAAATTACGTTATATTGTAACAAAATATCACCTTAATCGTCAAGTTAATATAATCAATCATAAAATAAAATACTTTGGAGCCTATTCTAACAATCAATAACCTTACCAAGAAATTCGGGTATCTCACTGCAGTAAAAGATCTTTCATTCACCATTGAAAAAGGAAATGTATATGGTATTCTGGGACCAAATGGAAGCGGAAAATCCACAACACTGGGTGTCGTTCTTAATGTGGTTAACAAAACCCATGGCGATTTTCATTGGTTTGACGGAACAATATCTACTCATCAGGCATTAAAAAAAGTGGGGGCTATAATTGAACGGCCTAATTTTTATCCGTATATGAGTGCTGAAGAAAATCTTAAACTCGTTTGCAAAATAAAAGAAGTGCCCAAGGAAAAAATACATGAAAAACTGGAATTGGTAGGACTACTGGACAGAAAGAACAGTAAATTCAGAACCTATTCCCTTGGTATGAAACAACGCCTGGCTATTGCCTCTGCCCTTTTAAATGACCCTGAGATATTAATTCTGGATGAACCCACAAACGGACTCGACCCGCAAGGGATTCACCAAATCAGGGAAATTATAAAAAAAATAGCATCTACAGGAACTACAATCCTTTTAGCTTCACATTTATTGGATGAAGTAGAAAAAGTTTGCACGCATGTAGTGATATTAAGAAAAGGAATGAAGCTTTATTCCGGCAGGGTGGATGAAATGATTGCCAGCCACGGATTCTTTGAATTAAAAGCAACAGATCACAAAAAGCTTGTAAAACTGTTGGAAAACAACCCTGCCTTTGGTGCTTTAAAAACTGAAAATGAAATTATCACTGCCTTTCTGAATGAACCCATGGATGCCTCCGAACTCAATCAATTAATGTTTGATAATGGCATTGTTCTTTCTCATCTGGTTAAAAGAAAAGAAAGTCTCGAAGAGCAGTTCCTTACCCTTACAAACAATCAATCCAACTAATTATCATCAATCAAAAAAACAGCATGGTACGATTACTACAAATAGAATTTATTAAACTCTGGAATAACAGGGCTAACCGTATTTTAATTATTTCATATTTTGCCTTATTAACCTCCATAGCCCTTATTGCAGCCATAAAATTTGATATTGGTCCCATAGAATTTCATTTAGCCAAGCAAGGCATCTTTAATTTTCCGTATATATGGCACTTTAATACATTTATGGCTTCCTGGTTTAAGTTGTTTTTAGCTATCGTTATTGTTTCTATGGTTTCCAGTGAATACAGCAACAAAACCATTAAACAGAACTTAATTGACGGTTTAAGTAAAAAAGAGTTTATTCTCTCTAAATTTCTGACTACCTTAAGCTTTTCCCTTATATCAACTATATTTATTTTTGTGATATCACTGATTTTGGGATATGCCTATTCAGATTATGATGAATTTACCATTGTTTTTTCTGATCTTGAGTACCTTTTCGCCTATTTTGTTAAAATGCTGGGTTTCTTTTCCATGTGTTTGTTCTTCGGGATGCTTTTAAAACGGTCTGCTTTTGCCCTCGGTTTTATGATTATCATGTTTTTTGTTGAGTTTTTTTCCTATCTATATGTAGGGTCACAATTTACATATGAGCTTGCCGAAAAAATATACGCTTTCGCACCTTTTGGATCCATGTGGCAATTAATTCATGAACCTTTTTCAAGACTTTCAGCTGTACAATCCATCGGGGATCAGATTGGAGAAAATTTACGGGCAGATTATTCCATATACTGGTATCAGATACTTATTGTACTCGTGTGGGTCGGTATTTATGTTTATTCGTCTTACAAATTGTTGGAAAAAAGGGATCTATAGTATTTTTTTAAATATTAAGATATAGAATGCCTCTTAATGGCCAACAATACTATCTTAAGATGATTCTCGGTTCTGAACTTACGGATGAAAGGAAATTTAAACTCCATTTTACATTAATGAAGTAGCCTTTTATTAATTTTGCAAAATGAAATTCAAAATTAAATCGGATTTTAAACCTACCGGTGACCAGCCTCAGGCTATTACGGAACTGGTAAACGGTGTACAATCCAAAGAAAAGTACCAGACCTTACTCGGTGTTACAGGTTCCGGAAAGACATTCACCGTTGCAAATGTGATTGAGACCGTACAGAAACCTACGTTGGTTTTAGCTCATAATAAAACTCTCGCTGCGCAGTTATTTTCTGAGTTTAAACAATTTTTTCCTGAGAATGCCATAGAATACTTTGTTTCTTACTATGATTATTACCAACCCGAAGCTTACATTCCCGTTTCGGGCACTTATATTGAAAAAGACCTGTCCATTAATGAAGAAATAGAGAAGTTACGATTAAGCACCACATCTTCTTTGTTATCCGGAAGAAGGGATGTTTTAGTAGTAGCATCGGTGTCTTGCCTTTATGGTATTGGAAATCCCGTGGAGTTTAAAAAGAATGTAATTTCTATTAAAAGAGACCAGGTAATCTCCCGAACTAAATTTCTGCATCAACTGGTTCAAAGCTTATATTCCAGGACAACAGCCGATTTTCAAAATGGCAATTTCAGGGTAAAAGGAGATGTGGTAGATATCTATCCGAGTTATGACGACCATGCTTTCCGCATTCATTTTTTTGGAGATGAGATTGAAGAGATTGAATCGTTTGACCCGATGAATAATAAAATCGTTGAAAAGTACCAACAGTTAAATATATATCCGGCCAACATGTTTGTAACATCCCCTGATGTTTTACAAAATGCCATTCATCAAATCCAGGATGACCTGGTAAAACAGGTGGATTATTTTAAGGAAATCGGGAAACATTTGGAGGCAAAACGCCTTGAAGAACGGACTAACTTTGACCTGGAAATGATCCGGGAGTTGGGATATTGTTCGGGAATAGAGAACTATTCGAGATATCTGGACGGTAGACAACCCGGAACAAGACCATTCTGTCTTTTAGACTATTTCCCTGATGATTACTTAATGGTTGTTGATGAAAGCCACGTAACTATTCCACAGGTACATGCTATGTACGGTGGCGACAGGTCACGTAAGGAAAATCTTGTTGAATATGGTTTCCGCCTACCCGCTGCTATGGATAACCGGCCATTGAAATTTGAAGAATTTGAAGCTTTACAAAACCAGGTTATTTATGTAAGTGCCACCCCGGCGGATTATGAATTACAGAACAGTGGTGGTATATATGTAGAACAGGTAATCCGGCCGACCGGACTTCTTGATCCTGTGATTGAAGTACGACCAAGTCAAAACCAGATTGATGATTTAATTGAAGAGATCCAGTTAAGGGTAGAAAAAGATGAACGGGTATTGGTTACCACCCTTACAAAACGTATGGCAGAAGAACTTACTAAATATTTAACCCGGATCGCAGTTAGATGCCGGTATATTCATTCAGATGTTGACACTTTGGAGCGGGTTGAGATCATGCAAGATTTAAGAAAAGGGCTTTTTGATGTACTTATTGGTGTAAATTTGTTGCGTGAAGGTCTGGATTTACCGGAAGTCTCATTAGTGGCTATTCTGGATGCGGACAAAGAAGGTTTCTTAAGAAGCTCAAGGTCATTGACCCAAACTGTTGGAAGGGCTGCACGTAATTTGAACGGCAAGGCAATAATGTATGCTGATAAAATAACAAACAGTATGCAAAAAACCATGGATGAAACCGATTACCGAAGAGAAAAGCAAATTGCCTACAATACGGAATATAATATTACCCCCACGGCGCTGAATAAAAGTTTGGACAGTGTACTGTCCAAAAATTCCGTTTCTACATATCATTATGAAAAAGAGGCGATAAAAGCAGCGGCTGAGCCAGACCTTGCCTATTTAACAAAACCCAAAATTGAAAAAATGATCCGGGATAAACGAAAAGAAATGGAACAGGCCGCCAAGAACCTGGATTTTATCCAAGCTGCACAACTAAGGGATGAAATAAAAAGTTTACAGGAGAAATTATAAACAAAAAGCCCGGTTTTACCGGGCTTCTCAACTAACTAACAAATCAATACAAAAACTTATGCGATATCAATTAATTTCTTTGGTTTTGGCATAGCCTCTTCTTTTTTCGGTAATGCCAGTCTTAGCACCCCATCTTCATATGAAGCTTTAATTTTGTCTTCATCTACTGTTTCAGGCATTGTAAACGATCTTTTAAAGGAGCTGTAACTAAATTCTCTACGGGTATATTTTCCATCATCTGCCCTATCTTCTTTTTCAGTTTTTGCTTCAGAAGAAATAGTTAGTATATCATTATTAACTTCTATTTTAAAGTCATCCTTTTTCTTGCCGGGAACAGCCAATTCTACTGTAAAATCTTTTTCAGTTTCCTTTATATTCACTGCAGGAACTGTAACATTTAACTTTTCCATTCCACCAAACCAATCTGGCTTTAAAAATTCATCCAAAAATGCCGGGAATGCTACGCTGTTATTTTTTTTAACTAAACTCATAATTATAATTTTTAAGTTGAACTTATTTTTTCTTAACTTCATATTGCTTTAAACAAATTTGATTCCATTTATATAAATGAGACATTTTGTCTTGTTTACGTTGTTTTTAACTGACTTTTTGACAATTATCTGAATGAGCGGCTATCTTTTTTTCAAATATTTACATTATGTATCCATATTTATATTGGTAGGAAGTGTTTTTGTTCAGAATTTTTTAATTTCAAAGGAACTTACGTTAAAAGAAGTAAAGAGAATTGCAATTTCTGATGCGATTTATGGCATTTCAGCGATTGCGGTTGCTGTAATAGGCCTGGTCTTATGGTTTGGTGTAGGAAAGGGAGCAGATTTTTACAATATGAATTTTATATTTCATATTAAAATCGGCTTATTCTTCCTGATTGCCATTTTTTCCATTGCCCCTACTATGTTTTATCTTAAGAACAGGAAAAGGTTAAAAGAAGGGCAAACAGTTTTTGTTCCCAGAGGACTTCTTTTTATTATTCGCATGGAACTTATTTTATTATTATTTATTCCGCTGCTGGCAGTATTAATGGCCAATGGTGTAGGATATTTTGGCTAGTTATAATATGTTTTAAAAATATCCATCAGCACTTTGGGTGGTACTATTTTATCTTCATAATTATCCATAATCTTCAATACCCTGGAAATAGCAAAAGGGCTCAATCCCATTCGTACCCCAAATTCATATAATCTATCAATTTCATCAGGATGCTGTTCCTGGTCCACATTCATTAACAGGATCAACCGGTGAAATTGAAGTATCCGGTCCGTTTCATGTTTAGGTGGATTATACCGGATATAAGTACCTTCATCAAAAAGGGAATTTAATTCCTCCTGAGGAATACCAAGCTGAAAAGCAATGGCATAAATAAAATTATATTCTTTTTGGTCTATTTGATGATCGGATTTTTCAAAAGTGATCATCTCTGAAAGCAGGCTTAAAATTTCTTCACGATTATTCATATATTTAGATTTAGGGGGTCATCTGAATACTATATGCAAAGTAAGAATTTTTTTTGTTTTATGAAAGCTTGTTTTATTACTATTTCTTATAAGAAAAAAGCCGGCAGTCTACCTATATAAGGCAAATTTAATATGATGAAAAATAAATGCATTATATTAGCATCCATTTTTAAACTAACCAAAATTAAAATGAAACGAATTTTATTTTTACCACTAGTATTGTTTATTATTCTTTTCCATTCTTGTAAAGAAAAAACGGTTAAAAGTCCTTCAATAGTAAGTGAAGAGGACAATGAAACCTACACAAAAGTTAATGACCTGATAAGCCAAATGACCCTTGAAGAAAAAGTTGGCCAGATGACTCAAATTAATGCTTCAATGTTTGTTACAGACGGTGAAGTCGATGAAGCCAAACTTAGAAAACAGATTGTAGATCGTGGATTGGGTTCTATTTTAAATACTCCTTTTAACCAGGCTTATTCATTGGAAGACTGGAGAACATATATTACAACCATTCAAAATATTGCCAAAGAAAGCAGGTTAAAAATTCCTGTTATTTATGGTATAGATGCCATCCACGGTACCACATACACCAAAAATTCAACATTATTTCCGCACAATATTGGTTTAGCTGCAACCCGTAACCCCGAATTGGTTAAAACATTATCTAAAATTACAGCAAAGGAAGTACGAGCTTCCGGAATCCGTTGGAATTTTGATCCGGTGCTGGACGTAGGAGTAAATCCTTTATGGCCACGTTTTGAAGAAACCTATGGGGAAGACACATATTTAGTAGGTGAAATGGGAACTGCAGCGATACTTGGTTATGAAGAGGACGGACTTTCCAATCCTACCGCAGTTGCTGCCTGTATTAAACACTATCTGGGATACCCTGCACCTGCAATAGGTAAAGACAGGACTCCGGCATATATTCCGGATATAGTATTAAAAGAAACGTTTTTACCTCCTTTTGAAAAAGCCGTAAAAACCGGATGCCCCACCCTCATGGTAAACTCAGGATCCATAAACGGTGTACCAGTTCACGCCAATAAATACCTATTAACAGACCTGCTTAAAGATGAATTGGGCTTTAAAGGTTTTGTAGTTACTGATTGGGAAGACATTATATATTTATACAGGGACCATAAAATTGCCAAAGACAATAGGGATGCTGTAAAAATAGCTGTAAATGCTGGAATTGATATGAGTATGGTTCCGTATGACGATTCATTTTATGATACGTTGATAGGACTTGTAAATGATGGTGAAGTACCTATGTCAAGGATTGATGATGCAGTAAGCAGAATATTAAAAGTAAAATTTGACCTTGGCTTGTTTGACAATCCGTTTCCCGAAGAAGGAACAGCAGAAAATTTTGGAAAAGAAGAATATGTTCAGGCTGCGTTGGATGCCGCCCAGGAAAGTATAACATTATTAAAAAATGATACCATTCAAGGTAAATCTGTGCTTCCCCTAAATAAAAACTCCAGAATATTGCTGGCGGGCCCCGGTGCAAATTCATTAGCTACTCTCAATGGCAGCTGGTCCTATATCTGGGAAGGTTTCAGTGATGACCTGTATCCTGAGACAAATCTTACCATTAAAGAGGCTATTGAAAATAAAATTGGTGCCGGCAATGTAACAACCGTCGCTTCCGAAGGTTTTAAAGAAATAACTGAGAGCCATATTTCATTGGTAAAAGGTTTTGCAAATACTGTTGACGCCATTGTTTTATGTTTAGGTGAAAACAGCTATGCAGAAACTAACGGAAATATGGATGACCTGATGTTACCGGATGATCAGCTCATGCTTGCACAAGCTGCAATAGCTACCGGTAAACCTGTGATCTTAATTTTAACGCAAGGGCGGCCATTAATCATTAACAGGATCGAACCAGGAGTTGACGGAGTTTTGTTAGCCTACAGACCAGGAAGCAAAGGCCCGGAAGCTTTGGCTAATATTCTTTTTGGTGATTATAACCCCAATGGGAAACTGCCATTCTCATATCCGCATCAACCTGCAAACCTTGTTAATTACGATGTGGCTACGAGGGCCGAAAACTTTTACAATCCACAATGGCCATTTGGTTACGGCTTAAGCTATACAAAATTTAATATTGAAGATTTAAAAGTGAGTGCCGATACTATTACTTCATCAACACCTATAAATGTAAGTGTAAAAGTTACCAATACCGGTAAAATGGATGGAAAAGTGGCGATTGACCTTTACACGAGGGACCTGGTTGCATCTATCATCCCGGCTTCAAAAAAACTTAAAAGATTTACTAAAATTGACCTTAATGCCGGTGAAAGTAAAGTTGTAGAATTTGAGCTCACTAAAGCAGACCTTTCGTTTATAAACAGTGACCTGAAAAGGGTAACCGAAGAAGGCGATTTTGAAGTCCTCGTATCTGATGACTCTGTTAGAGCAGTAAGTGAAGTTGATGCAAAATCAAGAAAAGTTAAAGAAAAAGATACCGATAAGAGGTTTTTAAAAGCACCGTTTTACTATCGTCCATAATTTTTAATAGAGGCTGTCTAAAAAGGTGAATATAAGGTAAATAATGAAGTTACTTGTCAGGTTGAGCGCCCCCGATGCTTCGGGGGAAACCTAAGGTCATAGTTCTCGACTGTGCTTACGCTAAAGCTTCAGCGACACGCGTGCGCTCGAACGGACAATTTTAATACCTTTTTAGACAGCCTTTACTTTTTTATAATTTAGAAAGTCAATCCTCCCTCCCGTATTTGCTATATAAAATTTTACTAAGTTTTTAATATTTATATCCATCTTTTCAAAAAAAATGCTACCTTGCTTAAAAATCCGTTTAGACTATAGGATAACTATACTAATAAATTGAAATGAACGAACTGGTATTAAATAAAAGAGTGTTTACAGATCAGGAAATAAAAGTTTTGAATGAAAAATATCATTCTTTAACCATCCAAGAGCGTATCAATGAATTGTATAATGATTTTGATGAAAGTGAAGTTATGCTCACCAGCTCTTTCGCTGCCACATCAGCATTTTTATTACGCTTGTTTTCTGATATACACCCTTCACAAAAAGTTTATTTTATTGACACGGGATATCATTTTCCGGAAACATTGGATTATAAAGCAGAATTAACCAAGCTTTACAATTTAAAGGTACAATCAATAGCTGCATTAAGAGAGGAGTATGAGTTTACTTTAGCTGATGAAACCTGGCGTAAAAACCCGGAACTTTGTTGTTCAATCAACAAGGTAAAGCCTTTAGACATTATAAAGAATAAATACAATGTATGGATTTCCGGTTTAATGAAATGGCAAAGTGACCACAGGTCTACATTGGATATTTTTGAAATGCGTGGCGGGATTTTAAAGTTTTATCCTTTACTGGATGTTACCAAAGAAGAACGGGAAGCTTTTATAGCAGAAAATAAGTTGCCATTTCATCCATTGGTATCTAAAGGTTACAGTTCTATTGGTTGTAAACATTGTACTGTTCCCGGTGAAGACCGAAGCGGTAGATGGAACAACAGCCCGAAAACTGAATGTGGATTGCATTTGTAAAAATACAGAAAGTATTAATTATTTATAATCTTTCCCTAGTGTATTAAAACAAAAAACTATGAAATTAAAATCACCATCTTTCTAGTTTTTGTCTCTTTGTTTGATAGAAGCAAAATTACAGGAACAATGAAAAATATAGTTTTAATTCTAGCTCTAATACTAGTTAGTTGTAGTTCCAAAGATAATGACAGCAATAAAAATGTTGAGTTTACATTGATTGCTCAAAGTCAACTTCATGGTAATGGAAATGAAAATATCGACCAATCAAATATAGTTATTAAAGAATCAAGTACATGGAATAATTTGATTAGTCAAATGAATTCTGTTAATAACGTATCTGATGATTTTGAAGAAACTGATATTGATTTTTCTATATATCAGGTTATTGCTGTATTTGACCAAATATACACTAATGGAGGACACTCCATAGATATTATCAATATAACAGAAAATGGAGACAATATTATTGTGAAAATTGATAATTTAATGACTGGAGATGATACACAGGTAATAACTCAGCCTTTTCACTTTGTCAAAATGCCAAAAACCGAAAAACAAGTGATATTTGAATAAATAGTTGGGTAACATTGGCAACCGTTAAACAAAGAATATTTACACAGTATATAAAAAAATGCCCATTTTTATGGGCATTTTTTATTTATAATATTTCTTCTGTAATAATTACTTTTTCAATACTTCCTGAACCTTATCGGCCGCTTCCTGGAATTCTATAGCAGAGTGCACTGCTAAACCTGAATTATCTATTAACTCTTTTGCAATTTCCGCATTGGTTCCTTGCAAACGTACAATAATAGGAACATTAATAGCGTCACCCATATTTTTATAAGCATCTACAATACCCTGAGCTACCCGGTCGCAACGAACTATTCCACCAAAAATATTTACAAGGATAGCTTTCACGGCAGGATCCTTAAGAATAATCCTGAAAGCTGTTTCCACCCGTTTTGCATCTGCTGTACCTCCTACATCTAAAAAGTTAGCAGGTTCACCCCCTGCCATTTTAATAAGGTCCATCGTTGCCATGGCAAGTCCGGCACCATTCACCATACAACCAACGTTTCCATCAAGGGTCACGTAATTAAGTCCGGCTGCTTTAGCTTCTACCTCTATCGGGTCTTCTTCACGCAAGTCTCGCATTTCGGCATAATCTTTATGCCTGTACAATGCATTATCATCTATTGTGACCTTGGCATCAACAGCCATTATTTTATCGTCTGAGGTTTTCAAAACCGGATTGATTTCAAATAAAGAGGCATCAGACTGAACATATGCTTTATAAAGAGCCGTAACGAATTTTGTCATCTCTTTAAAAGCCATTCCGCTTAAACCTAAATTAAAAGCTATCCTCCTTGCCTGAAATGGCATTAAACCAACAGATGGGTCAATTTCTTCATGAAAAATCAAATGCGGGGTTTTTTCAGCCACTTCTTCGATGTCCATACCACCTTCAGTAGAATACATGATCATATTTCTGCCTTTTCCCCTGTTTAGAAGAACAGACATATAAAATTCTGAAGTTTCACCCTCACCCGGATAATAGACATCTTCAGCAATTAATACCTGATGTACTTTCTTGCCTTCTTTTGATGTTTGCGGGGTAATGAGGTTCATGCCAATAATACTTTCGGCAATTGACTCTACATCCTTCAGGTTTTTAGCAAGTTTAACTCCTCCCCCTTTTCCTCTGCCTCCTGCATGTATCTGAGCCTTTATAACATGCCATCCTGTGCCTGTTTCCTGAGTAAGTTGTTTGGCAGCATCTACTGCTTCTTTTGCGTTATGTGCAACGATTCCTCTTTGCACCCTGACTCCAAATTTTGATAATATTTCTTTTCCCTGGTATTCGTGTAAGTTCATAAATGTAGTTCTATCATTCTAAGAAACAAAAGTAACAAACCAAAAATTATAAAACCAATTTAAGGTGTTTTACAAACTGGAATTAACAATTTATCAAAAAAATACCCTCTAAAATGTCAAATTCTGAATTTGATTCACCAGATTTCTATGGTTAAAAATATAACAACTTGTTTCATTTTTATATTTTTTTGGTTTCAAATTTTAATAAGACCTTATATTGTATAAATTTGTCTCATAATTCAAAGAAATGAAAAGCAAAGACCTATTAAATATTGTTGATGAATTCGGGAGTCCGGTGTATGTATATGATGCTGAAAAAATTATATCACAATATAACCGCTTGAGTACAGCTTTTAAAGATGTGCAGAATTTAAAAATAAATTATGCTTGTAAAGCATTGTCAAATATATCTATTCTGAAATTATTTAACAATTTGGGAAGTGGATTGGATACTGTTTCTTTACAGGAAGTACAATTGGGATTATTGGCCGGTTTTAAACCGGAAGATATTATTTTTACACCCAATGGTGTATCCCTTGAAGAAATTGAGGAAGTATCTGCTTTGGGAGCACAAATTAATATAGATAATTTATCAATATTAGAACAATTCGGGGCAAAGCATCCCAATGTTCCGGTATGCATAAGGATCAATCCTCATGTAATGGCAGGGGGTAATTCCAATATATCGGTAGGGCATATTGATTCTAAATTTGGTATCAGTATACATCAAATACCCCATATTCTCAGAATAGTAGAAAATACAAGGATGCGAGTAAACGGTGTCCATATGCATACAGGAAGCGATATCCTGGATATAGAAGTCTTCCTGTATGCTTCTGAAATACTTTTTGAAATAGCACAGAACTTTAAAGAACTGGATTTTATTGACTTTGGAAGCGGTTTTAAAGTACCTTATAAAGAAGGTGATATTGAAACCAATATTGAAGAGCTCGGAAAAAAACTTACCAAACGTTTTAATGATTTTTGTAAATCATACGGAAAAGAACTTACCCTGGCTTTTGAACCAGGGAAATTCTTAGTAAGTGAAGCAGGGAATTTTTTAGCAAAAGTGAATGTGGTTAAACAAACTACATCTACTGTTTTTGCCAGTGTGGACACAGGTTTTAATCACCTGATAAGACCTATGTTTTACAACTCCTATCACAAAATCGAGAATGTATCGAACCCGAAGGGTAAAGAACGTTTTTATTCGGTAGTAGGATACATATGTGAAACAGATACTTTTGCTAACAACAGAAGGATTAATGAAATTTCTGAGGGTGATATCCTTTGTTTTAAAAATGCGGGAGCCTATTGTTTTACAATGGCCAGTAACTATAATTCGAGGTTCAGGCCACCTGAGGTTTTATGGTACAAAGGTAAATCACATCTTATAAGGGAACGAGAAACATTTGAAGACCTGCTCAAAAACCAGGTTGATGTCAATCTTAAACTTAATAATGAAAAAGAATTAATTAAATAAATTTAATATTTGAGTTAACATAATAGTTTGGTATCATTTATTAAAGCACTGAATGTAAGTTTAGTGCTTTTTTTATGACCAAAAATGATAAAGTATTTAATTTGGAACTGTTTTTGTTATCTTTATAAAAAGAAATGACTATGAAAAAAATAAAACCTACTCTTGTATTTCTACTTATCACTGTTATCCTATTCAGCCTTACTTCATTTACTAGTGATGAAGTAGAAACTATAGAATGGCTCACATGGGAAGAAGCTATAAATAAAGCTGAAACAGATAAAAACCCAAAAAAAATATTTGTAGATGTGTATACCGATTGGTGCGGTTGGTGTAAAAAAATGGATAAAGACACTTTTAACAATCCTGAAGTTGCGGCCTATATGACTGAACATTTTTATATGGTAAAAATGGATGCGGAAGGCAAAGAGCCTATTGAATACAAGGGTAAAACCTTTAAATTTGTTCCCCAGGGAAGAAGAGGTTATCATGAACTCGCTGCTGCTTTGCTTCAAGGTAAGATGAGTTATCCTACTGTTCTTTTTTTAAATGAAAAACAACAAATACTTTCGCCTGTACCCGGATATCAAAATGCTGAAAATTTCCTGAAAATTGCAAAATTTTTTGGCGATGACATTTTCCTGAAAAAAAACTGGCAGGATTATGAGGCTGAAGTAAATTAAGTATTTATGAAGTAAGGTGATGAATTGGCAAGTAAGCTTTAGCGTTTTATAGGTAAAAAAAATCACTACTAATTAGTATTTTTATATACCAAAATATCGTGCTTAAAATTGACCACAACACTTATTAAAAGCAACCGTATCCTGTCCATTGACCTCCTCAGAGGCTTGGTAATGGTTATTATGGCACTCGACCATGTGCGTGATTATACAAACCACGGTTACCTGTTTGGAAGTCCGACAGATTTGGATACCACTACCCCACTTTTATTTTTTACCAGATGGATAACTCACTTTTGTGCACCCGTTTTTGTTTTTCTGGCGGGAACTTCAGCTTACTTATATGGTTCTAAAAAAATTAAAAAGCAAACTTCTAAATTTTTATTTACGCGTGGTTTATGGCTTATACTTATAGAAATCACTGTAGTCAATTTTGCATGGACTTTTGATATTGGCCTGGGAGTTCACATACTTCAGGTTATATGGGCAATAGGTTTATCAATGGTCCTGCTATCTGGATTAATTTTTGTGCCCTTAAAATACCTGTTAATAACCGGTATTCTACTCGTAGGAGCACATAATTTATTAGACCCGATTACCATGCAGGGAAGTGATCCATTGTCTATGTTATGGTATACTTTACATCAGCAAACCTTTTTACCAATATACAACGGACAGGGCATGATTGCTTTTGTATATCCGATTATTCCGTGGCTGGGTTTAATGATTTTAGGATATTGTTTCGGTACATTCTACAAAAAAGGATTCGAGGCCAGTCTTCGGAAAAAATGGTTGTTGATATTAGGGATTGGTTCCATTGCATTATTTATCATTCTTCGAAGTATTAATAGCTATGGCGATCCGGCACCATGGAGCGAACAGAAAAATTTGACCTATACCTTTTTATCTTTTTTGAATGTTACCAAATATCCGCCCTCACTTCTATACATTTTAATGACTTTAGGACCTGCGCTATTATTCTTGTATTTCACCGAAAATATACAACCCCGCATATCAAAATTCTTTGTTGTTATTGGCCGGGTCCCATTTTATTACTACATCTTACATTTATATATTATACATCTTATCGGGTTCATCGGATTGCTGATCCTAGGAGAAAGCTGGAAAGAACTCATCCTTACTCCGTCCAGGTTTATGGGTGGTTATCTTTCAGATAAAGGATTTGATTTATGGGTTACTTATGCAGTGTGGATACTTGTTGTTTTGATTCTATACCCCTTATGTAAAAAATATCAGGCCTATAAAGCCAATAATCCGCAAAAATGGTGGCTGAGTTATTTATAGTTGAATATCTTTACAGGAATTATAATTTTTTTTAAATGAAAAATCCCAGAATTAATATAAAACATTCTGAAACTATAGATACTGCCTGGTTTACCGTAAAGAAAATAAATTTTGACTATCGCCTTGATGATGGTACATGGCAAAACCAATCAAGAGATATACACGACCATGGAAATGCTTCATGTATACTTTTATATAATAAGGAAAAGGAAACAATAGTTTTAACAAAACAACTAAGAATAGCTACCTATTTTAATCAAAATGAAGATGGAATGATGATTGAAGTACCCGCAGGCCTGCTGGATGGTGAGAGTCCGGAAACGTCAGTTATCAGGGAAACTGAAGAAGAAACCGGTTACAGGATCCGTGAAGTTAAAAAAGTAATGGAATCTTATATGACACCTGGTTCTGTTTCTGAATTAATTTATTTTTTTATTGGTGAATATACTGATGATATGAAAGTAAGTGAAGGAGGCGGATTGGATGAGGAACATGAAAATATAGAAGTAATGGAAATTAAATTCTCTGAAGCCCTCGGGATGATGGAAAGTGGCATGATTAAAGATGCTAAAACCATTATGCTTCTTCAATATGCTGTGTTAAACAATCTATTTTCCTGATATATGTCATTTTTATCTTCAATTTGAATAGATAACTTGAGTTAAAATTGGTATTATGGCATATTATTTCAACACTGTTATTGAAAAATCTTCCTTTGATGAAGTTCTTGAAAAACTCACGGAAGATTTAAAGAGTGAAGGCTTTGGTATATTGACAGAAATTGATGTACAGGCTACATTCAAGAAAAAATTGGATGTAGACTTCAAAAAGTATAAAATTCTGGGAGCCTGCAATCCACAATTCGCCTATAAAGCTATTAAGGCGGAAGATAAGATTGGGGTATTTCTACCCTGCAATATTGTGGTTGAAGAAAATAGTGAAGGTAACATTGAAGTCTCAGCCGTTGATCCGATAGCCTCAATGATATCGGTACAGAATGACGAGTTGGGCGATTTGGCACAGGAAGTTCAGGAAAAATTAAAAAATGTGATCCGGAATTTAAAAGTTTAAATCCAGACAAAAATATTGTATTTCTTTTGCCTTTCTTCAGTTATCAACCCTGTTCAGGGTTAGAACAGCAAGGAAATATATAGCTGTGGTCCGTTGTCAACGACAACTCTCAGTTTCACAATTAAAGCCAAAAAAAAGCGTCCATAAAATTTATTATTGAACGCTTTTTTTAATATCCAAAATGGTTTACTATTGAATGTGCCTTGACAAAGACACTATTAAAAGTTCTACCCGTTTATACTTCAACTTCTTCTTTACTTGCTACAGCGGCTAAATAACGCTCTGCATCTAAAGCTGCCATACAACCTGTGCCGGCGGCTGTTACCGCCTGCCTGTATTCTTTGTCCTGGGCATCGCCACTGGCAAAAACACCCGGTCTGTTGGTTTTAGTAGATTTTCCTTTTGTGATAATATAACCTACCTCATCCATATCAATCTGGCCTTTAAATATTTCCGTATTGGGTTTATGTCCTATTGCTATAAATAATCCTGTAATGGCTATTTCTTCTTTTTCGCCAGTTTGGTTATTTACCATTCGAAGGCCTTCTACAACCTGGTCACCGATAACCTCATCTACTTCCGTGAAATATTTAACTTCCAGGTTTTTAGTGCTGGCAACACGGTGCTGCATGGCTTTTGATGCTCTCATTTCCCCTTTTCTCACCAGCATAGTTACCTTTCTACAAATATTTGCAAGATAAGTAGCCTCCTCTGCGGCAGTATCGCCACCACCCACTATAGCTACATCCTGGCCTTTATAGAAAAATCCGTCACAAACTGCACAGGCAGATACACCGCCTCCTCGTAAACGTTGCTCACTCGGAATTCCAAGATATTTTGCTGTAGCACCGGTAGCTATAATTATGGTTTCAGCTTCGAGTTGCGTAGTACTGTCAACCGTCACTTTATGTATCCCTCCATGTTCTTCGCTCAACTCAACGGCAGTTACCATTCCAATTCGTACTTCCGTACCAAAACGTTCAGCTTGTTGTTGCATCTGCACCATCATTGTCGGGCCATCAACACCTTCAGGGTATCCGGGGAAATTATCAACTTCAGTAGTTGTCGTTAATTGTCCGCCAGGCTCCAATCCGGTATACATTATGGGTTTCAAATCGGCTCTTGCAGCATAAATGGCTGCCGTATACCCGGCAGGCCCGGAACCAATAATTAAACATTTAATTCTTTCTACTTTATCAGACATAATTTATTTAGTTCTAATTACTATTACAAAAGTAGGTTTTTGAGCAAAAAACTTACAGTAAAAGTTATAAAAAGTTATTAGCAGGGAATAAGGTAAAACTATCAGCAAAGAAGTTAGTAGAGACGAGTATCCCGAAGACATACCTTGAAGAAATTTCTTTGATTGTGAAAACGATAATTTGTGCTATCTGTTTTTAGCTATACTCAAAATCTGAAAATCCTTATTTGTCAAATTCATAAAAATACACCTCATAGCAAAATTAGATACAAAAATAAGTATTAATACTTAGGTATTTTTACTAATATTATAGTATTAATATCAGCTACTAATTTTTAATATCTAGACCGTTATGGAACAAAAAACAGTGTATTTAGTTCAGGAATCATTTAAAAAGGTACTTCCTATTGCAGATACTGCAGTAGAGATCTTTTATGATAAACTATTTCTTATAGATCCGAACCTGAAACAATTATTTCCTCAAAACGAACAATTAATGCATGCACAACGCAACAAATTAAGAGACATGTTAGCAAGTGCTGTAAACGGGTTAAATAATCTTGAAGCCCTAATCCCAATATTACAAGGTTTAGGAAGGAGACACGTGGATTATAATGTAGAAAAATCACATTATGATACTGTTGGATTAGCTTTATTACAGGCACTTGAGGTTGGCCTGGGAGACGAATTTACTCCGGAGGTTAAAGATGCATGGGCAGAAGTATATGGGGTAATGGCCAGTGTAATGACCGAAGCTGCTTACGAAGACTAAACTATATAACTAAAAAACAACCATTATGAAAAAATTTGAATTTTTAACGTTTGTTATGATCGTGCTTATTTTGAACTCTTGTGGAGGTGTGCCGGAAGACACTCCCGAAACTGCAGTAAGCAATAAAACTCTTTCTGTAAATGATGTGTTTAAAATGATTTCTCATGAAAATGATGTTACACGTACATTATATACCAAAGCTATCGTTGGAGAAGGTACCAAACAGGGGTTTAAATATGATGAAGACTGGGAAGATGATAATGTGGAAGCCGGACCACTACCTGCATTGTTTTTAAGAGGTATTTCGGCAGATATCAGAAAAAGTGAAACTCCCCTGGGACTTTACCTGGGTTCTGATTTTCCCGTAAATAATGCTAACAAATTTACCGGACAGCAAGCTCAACTGTTTGAAGAAATAAAAGCTAACCAGAAGCCTCAGTATTTCTATGATGAGGATCAGGAATTGTACACCGCCATGTTTGCGGACCTTGCAGTTGCACCTCCCTGCATAACCTGCCATAACGATCATTCTCAAACCACCAAAACCGATTGGAAACTGGGGGATGTAATGGGGGCAACCACCTGGCAGTATCCGGCAGATTCTTTATCAGTTAAAGAAGCTCTGGATATTATTGCTGTGTATAGAAACGGAACGAAAGCCGTTTACAACTCTTATTTAAAGGAAATTGAAAACTTTAAAGAAAGTGAAAAGCCTGAAATTGGCGAAAAATGGCCTTCAACCGGGAAGTTCTTGCCAACTGCAGAAGTTTTTATTGATAGTGTAAGTAAACTGGTTTCACATAAAAGCATGGAGCTTTTTATTCAATAAATAGAGTTGTGTGGATAAAAAATATATAAATATCGTCTCTATAGGCATCACTTTACTGGTGTTATACATTTTACAGGACCTGTTTAACTGGCGATGGGGATGGCTATATAACCTTCAACTCAATCAAAGTTATAAAAGGTGGTCCGGGGTATTTTTAATGGTATTTATTTTATTTCAATGGTTACTTACACTGACCAGGGTCATTCCCAGGTTAAAACACATTTCATTTAAACTAACCGGCTATCATAAAAAGATCGGAGCTTTGTCCCCCATCTTCTTTTATGTGCATGCAATGGAGTTTGGATATGGGTACTTGTTTATGCTTTCCATTATATTTTTTACGAACATGCTATTGGGGGTTGTAAACCTGGATCTCATCAAGAGTCATAAAAACTGGGTGTTTCAAAGCTGGATGATCATTCATGTGGCACTATCGGTTATAATAACAGCGATAATGTTCTTTCACATTGGTGTGGTCTTCTATTATGAATAAAAAAAAATTATGAATATAAAAGTTGAAAAAATTGTAAAAGAAACAGATGAATCCGTTAGTATTCAATTCAAAAACCCGGGCTTATTTCAAAAATTAAAATATAAGCCCGGCCAGTTTTTAACAATCAGCATGCCGGTAAACGGGAAGCAGGAAAGACGAGCATACTCTTTCAGCAGTTCTCCTTTTACAGATAAACTTCATGCTATAACCGTAAAAAAAGTAAAAAATGGTTTGGTTTCAAATTATATCAATAACACACTTAAAGAAGGTGATACCATTGAGGTTGAAAAACCCACGGGAGGATTTTTTGTAGAACCTGAACCATCTCAAAAAAGAACATTTGTGATGTTTAGTGGCGGTAGTGGAATTACCCCTATGTATTCCATCACAAAATCTTTATTGGAAAAAGAGCCCCAGACATCTATTCTTTTAATTTATGCGAACAGGGACATAAAGGGTATTATTTTTCATGATAAACTTAAAGAACTTCAGGAAAAATATCCGGATAGGTTTCATGTAGAGCATGTGGTGGAATACTGTAAAGATTGTAAAAACAATTATCATACGGGTTTGCTCACCAAAGGCCTTACGGAAGTAATCATGCTTAAGCACGAATATTTATTTTCAGAGTGTGAATTTTTATTGTGTGGCCCCGGTGGCTATATGGAACTGGTAAAAAAAATCCTTGCCGAGCACAAAGTACATCCAAATAAAATAAAA
Source organism: uncultured Flavobacteriaceae bacterium (assembly GCA_937901915.1). Taxonomy (GTDB): domain Bacteria; phylum Bacteroidota; class Bacteroidia; order Flavobacteriales; family Flavobacteriaceae; genus Abyssalbus. Next base: position 11,503 of record CALGUD010000039.1, on the reverse strand, counting down.
ATGGAAGCCTTTACTCTTCCCAAAGTTAAAATGAATTTTGACAAGTTGATAAGCAGTGTTACCATTAAGCAAAAAGGCAATACAAACACAATCACTATTCCTGCAGATAAAAGCATTTTACAAGGTGCCCTTGCACAAAATGTACTTATACCCTACTCCTGCAGATCCGGCATGTGCAGTACTTGTAAGGCCAGATGTGTTAATGGGGAAATTGAAATGTTAAATGGCCACTTATTACCCCCAAAAGATGTAAATGATGGTTTCATTTTAACATGTGTTTCATACCCTAAAAGTAAAGATGTAGAAATAGAAATTTTAGCTTAAAAAATATGTTTAAACCCAGTCCGCTAAGAAAAAGGCAATATATAGGCACTTTGATAGGGTTAGCTATCGGATTAGTGCTCTACATTCTCTTACCTCTAAAACAAAACGAACCTTTTCTTAGCCTGGGGCCTATGAATACCGGCCATGAAAACTTGTCTTGCAATACTTGTCATACCCCTGCAAAAGGAACTTTATTTCAGCAAATACAGTCCAACATAGCTTATACTTTCGGACAGAGAAGAACCGAAGCGGACTTTGGAACTGAAAATGTAGATAATAAAAAATGCCTTGCCTGCCACGACAGGCCTAATGACCGTCATCCTACACACCGTTTTAAGGAGCCCCGATTTAAAGAAGCCATGGCAAATATTAATGCTCAGGAATGTGAAACCTGTCATAAAGAGCATAACGGTGTAAGGTTGGTTTTAAATGAAGCTAATTTTTGTTTTAACTGCCATACTGATTTAGAAGTCAAAAATGACCCGCTGGATGTACCTCATACAGTTTTGGTTCAGAAAGAACAATGGGACACCTGTTTGCAATGCCATGATTTTCACGGAAACCATTTATATAATGTTCCGGAATACATGAAAGATACCATTCCTATGTCTCAAATTATGGATTATTTACGTGGAGGGAAAGATCCTTTTTCAGATAAGAAAAAGTATGTCCCATTATCTGAAGAAGAATGGCTTAAAACATTCCCCGATAAGAAATAACTCTGATCATCTAATAAATTAACTCATTATGAAAAAATCTGTATTAACCATATCAATGGCAGTACTTTGGTCATGTAATACCAAAGAAAAAGTAGTTTGTAATGTTGAATCAAACATTACCTATAGCCAACACATTGCCCCTATTATTGAAACTAATTGTTTTGAATGCCATGCCCCTGATGTTTATAAAGAAAAAGCATCGAGAAATAAAATCTTTAACTATGAGGGCTTAAAAGATAAGGCAGAATCCGGGATACTTTTTGGTTCTGTTAGTCATCAAAAGGGATTCATAGCCATGCCTTACAGAAAAGGAAAAAAAATTGATACTTGTGATATTGCTACGATTAAAGCGTGGATTGATGGAGGACTACAAGAGTAAGTTATGCTTTTATAATTGTTTTTGTAGAATTAGGTATAACTATAGTTAGATCTAAGAAATAATTATCAATTTATTGATAATCTATCTTTTTCCGCAGTATAGCAGGGTTTTCCGTTAAGAATTTTCGAAGCCTTGGAGAAATCGAAGATTCATGAACACTTAAAACAATCAAACTTTAATGAATAAAATTTAGGAAAATCCTGAGGGAGGCTGTCTAAAAAGGTATTAAAACTGTCTGTTCGAGCGCACGCGTGTCGCTGAAGCTTTACGTAAGCACAGTCGAGAACTGCAACCTTAGGTTTCCCCCGAAGCATCGGGGGCGCTCAACCTGACATGTAACTTCATGATTTGCCTTACATTGACCTTTTTAGACAGCCTCATACCTTGGAAATCAAAGATTCACGAACTCCTATGATTAATAATATTAACCCTGTGAGTAAAAAGTATCTTTTCTTCTGGTTCGTTTTCTTTGGACAAGCAAAGAAAATGAACGTAAGCAATTAATTTTTAATTTATACTTTTTAAGACGGTAAGTTTAATCTAATCAATAACCAAAATTTATTTCAAATTGGCGTTATAATAGATTTTTAGTAGTTTAATCAAATAAATCCCGCTTTTTAAAAGAGCGGGATTTTTAATTAATTAACACTATGTATTATACTATTCCACCACTTCTTCAGCCGGTGGGGCAAAAGTATGTTTAAATAAATTTGGTTTTATAACCAACATTGCCCATCCCCAGTTTTGTGTACCGGCAGGATCTGCTACACCTTTAAGTGCTTCCATGCTTTCAGATGCGAACATTTGAGAATATCCTACGTTTAAGGTTACATTCTTAATTAAAGCCTGTGTAAATACAATGTCTAATTCTGTCCCCAGGTATTTATCCAGATCTCCTGCAAAATCAGCATTTGCGGAAAAGTAATGCCCTTTTACCAGTAAACTTGATTTCTCACCGGTTTTAAATACCACTTTAGCATATAAATCATTTAAGCCAACGCTGTTTGCATGGTTCCCCACATAAAAGTAATCCATAAAACCATTAAATTTGTGGTTTGTACCGTATAACGGAAAGAAGGAGTTATTTTCAGTAGAACCTGTCTGGTCGGTACCACTTAACATTTCAAAACCTAACCCAAACAAGGTCTTTCCTGGTTTATAAGTAGCTTCAAGCATAGCCTGGTAGGCACTCAGATCTACATCAGCATTGGCTTCACCAAACTGATAATAGGCACTTCCGGTAAATTTCACCGGGCCAAGCGGAAAAGTGAAATGAGATCCTGTAGTATGTCGTAAAAAGAAGTCAGTCCCATCAACGGTTTGAAAACTGTTATTTAAAAACAAAAAACTCACGGATGTTTTTTCCCAGTTTTTCTTCAAATATGCATATTGCATGGCTTTGTAGGTGAATAATGCATTTAAGCCATATACAGTACCCACTCTTGGTTGATCTTGTTGACTGAAAGCAAAACCAAGGTCCATCATAAAACTCTCATTTTTATATTTTAGCAAAGCAGCATCATGAAAACGCCCTTGCATTGCCCAGTCCAGGGTACCAAAAATACGGTCGTCATCATATACAATAACCTGTCTCCCTAATTTAGTGGACCAACCTTCAGTGATTCCAAGTTCTACCCAGGCCTGAAATAAGGAAAATGAGTCGTTTCCGTCATTTCGGAGTATCTGTCTTGTATCACCCCATGTACTTACATCCTGAACACTGACCATTGCCTGTAACTTATCGGCTACATAACCGAAGTTTAACCTGCTCCGCTGTTCAACAAAAAACGCTGGGTCCTCGCCGTCAGGTATTAAATTTCCGAAACCATGGGAATATTCACCTCGTTGCCTTATATCTGCATCCAGTGAAAATGTTTGAGCATTTGCCATTTGTACCAGCAAAACTGTAAAAAGAATTAATTTTGTCTTCATATTCGTTGATTTAGTTTTTTCTAGAATTCAAATTTAAGTAATAATACTTATAAATACATAAGTAAATATACGTATATATTGATTTTTATCTTTTTGATTATTTACATGGTCAAAATTTATAATACCTGTAAATTATGATGCCGGAATATGTGAGAATAATAATTAGCAGCAGCATACTGATTCACACAAGCCTAATATCCTATAAATTTTATACAAAAAAAAGGTATATCATATTAGCAGTTTATGATATAAGTCATATTAACTGTTTAAAAAAATGCATGGATTCTTTAATTTCAATCAAACAAAGCGCTATATTTGTAAAGAAATAACGGTTACTTAATAAGTATGAATACGTAATATAAATTTTTTTATATAAATTTGTATTTGAAAATGAAATAGTATGATAAATGTTGAAGATGCATTAGAATTAATTGAAGGGTCAATCTCTGCCAATAAACCTAAAAAGCTGGCGCTTGAGAATGTGGTTGGTTGCGTTGTGGCTGAAGACATCTTTTCTCCTATTAATATGCCTCCTTACAGGCAATCCGCCATGGATGGATATGCGATAAGGTTAAACAACACTTCTGATTATAAAGTAGTTGGTGAATCTAAAGCCGGTAAAAACATTGAATTTATAAATAAAGAAAAAGAAGCGGTAAGGATCTTTACAGGTGCTATGGTACCGGAGGGTGCTGACACTGTTGTTATCCAGGAGCATGTTACGAGAAGTGAAGATTCTATTCATATAAATAAATTACCGCAACAGGGGGCTAATGTAAGGGCGATTGGGGAACAGGTTAAACAAGGTGATGTAGTACTCAATAAAGGAAGCATTATTAATGAAGCCACTATTGGTTTTCTGGCAGGACTGGGCATATCCAACATAACCGTTTACAGAAAACCCAAGATATGCATTATTGCAACTGGTGATGAATTGGTAAAACCGGGCAACAAACTAAAACCAGGAAAAGTATTTGAAAGTAATACGATAATGTTACAAACAGCTTTAAAGCGGATTGGTATACGGAAAGTTAAAACTTATAAGGCAAAGGACACACTAAACGATACAAAAACCCTGATCAAAAGAGGCTTGGCTGCTTTTGATGTGGTTTTAATTTCCGGTGGGATATCTGTGGGTGATTATGATTTTGTAAAGGAGTCCTTGAATGATAATAATGTGGAAGAAATATTTTACAGTATAAATCAAAAACCGGGAAAACCTCTGTATTTCGGGAAAAAAGATAAAAACTTGGTCTTCGGACTTCCGGGAAACCCGGCATCCAGTCTCACCTGTTTCTATGTGTACGTGATTCCGGCCATCAGAAAAATGATGGGTTATAAGCAAATCCACTTAACCAAAAATAAAGTTAAATCGGCTTCTGAAATTAACAATGAAAGTGGAAAATCACTATTTTTAAAAGCTCAGGTTGAAAATGATGTAGTGACTGTGTTAGATGGACAAAATTCATCGATGCTTAAGAGCTTTGCGCAAAGTAATGCGCTGGCTTATGTGCCACATGATAAAACAAATATAAAAGAAGGTGAACAGGTGGAGTGTTTAAATCTTATTTTTTAGCCAACGTTATATCTTATAAACCACAACGATGCAGGATCAAATTAAAAGCAGGATATGGATTGAGAAAGAGGGAAACATCTTTCTCGGGTATGGGCGTATAGAACTTTTAAAGAAGGTGGACGAAGCAAAATCCATTAATGCAGCGGCTAAAGAATTGAATATGTCATACAAAAAAGCCTGGCGATTAATAAATGATATGAATGAGGCTGCTGAAAAACCAATCATTATTAAAAATATTGGCGGAAAAGACGGGGGTGGTACCATTTTAACGCCTTATGGCAAAAACCTCATACAGCAGTTTGAAACATTAAACAGAAATTGTATCAACTTTCTGGACAGTGAATTTAAAAAAATAATTATTTAAATGAATAAGCTCCATAACATCCCTACATACATTCTTTGCGGTGGCAAAAGTACCCGGATGCAAACCGAAAAGGGTTTGGTTTGCTTTGATAACAAAACATTTATAGAACATATTATTGATGCCGTTAAGCCGCTTACTAACCGTATTATTCTGGTAACCAAAAATCCTGATTATAAAAAGTTTGGTTACAAAACTATTGAGGATGTTTATGAGGATAAAGGCCCGGTTGGTGGTATTCATACCGCCTTACAGCATTCTCAATCTGTAAATAACCTGATTTTAAGTTGTGATGCCCCTTTTATCACTACAGAGGTTCTGGAAAAACTATTTGAAGAGCATGATAGAGAAGTCACCTTTTTGTCGGATGATAACAAAAATTATCCCTTAATAGGGGTCTATCAAAAGCAGTTGGAAGAAGTATTTGAAGAAGCTATTTTAAAGAATGAGTTAAGACTTCAGCAGGTTTTAGAGAATACCTGGAATCAAAATATTTTGGTGGATAAAAAATATCAACCTGCTCTTAAAAATATAAATACAAAAGAAGAGCTTGAAGAAAGCCTTAAAAGAAGAACACAAATGTCAATAAAAAACAAACCTAAATTAACCTTGGTGGGTGCTGGTCCCGGTGACCCGGATCTACTTACTCTAAAAGCCGTAAAAGCACTCAAGGAAGCCGATGTGGTACTGTATGATGCACTGGCTAATGAAGAAATACTAAATCACGCCCCACAGGCCGAAAAAATATTTGTCGGTAAAAGAAAAGGATGCCATGCCTATGCCCAGGATCAAATTAATGAGTTAATTGTACAGAATGCGCTCAATAAAGGCCATGTTGTACGCCTGAAAGGTGGTGACCCGTTTGTTTTTGGCCGCGGTACCGAAGAAATCCAGTATGCGGAAAACTTTGACATTGAAACTGAGGTGATCCCGGGTATAACTTCTGCCATTGCAGTACCCGCTTCTAAAGGAATTGCCGTTACCCAACGTAATGTGGCAGAGAGTTTTTGGGTGATTACAGGAACCACATCTGGACATCAGCTTTCAAAAGATGTTGAGCTGGCTGCAAGGTCAACTGCCACGATTGTGATCTTAATGGGAATGAGCAAACTCAAAGAAATTGTAAACATTTTTAAGAGAACCGGAAAAGCCGGCACCCCTGTTGCGGTTATTCAAAACGGAACCCGGGAAAATGCGAAACACGGCTTCGGAACCATCAATACTATTGAAAAGATTGTTGAAGAAGAAAAACTTTCTTCACCTGCAATTATAGTAATCGGGGAAGTTGTGAAGCATTCAACCAAATTACTGGAGTATTTTGAAGAAGATTTCTTTGAAGATGAATTTTTATTTCAAAACCTGGGGATTATGCCCAGTGACCTGAAATAACAGAAGCGTATATATTTTAACCAATAACCTAGTAACTCAATAACGAACCCAAGCAATGGAACGAAATGAATTATACCCCATCTTTTTAAAAGTACATCAAATAAATGTACTCATTGTTGGTGGTGGCAATGTAGGCTTGGAAAAACTGTCGTTCATGCTTAAATCGAGCCCGAATGCCAATGTGGAGGTTATTGCCCTTTTATTCAATGAGGAATTAATTGAACTGGCTGAAAAACACCCTTCCGTAACACTCACAAAAAAAGCATATGAAACTTCAGACCTTGAAAACAGGCATATGGTGATCGGTTGTACTGACAATCATGAAGTTAATGTGCAGATATCTAAAGAGGCCAGGGAAAAACACATTCCTGTGAATGTAGCCGACACGCCGGACCTGTGTGACTTTTACCTTGGGGGTATTGTCACCAAAGGAAATGTAAAAATAGCCATTTCCACCAATGGAAAATCGCCTACAACCGCTAAACGCATCCGGCAGTTTCTGGAAGATGTAATACCGGAAGACATTGATGACCTGGTACAAAACCTGAATGAATTCAGAAAAACTATAAAAGGTGATTTTGAAAAGAAAGTTGAAGTAATGAATAAAATGACGAAAGAGTTTATTAATAAAAAGAGATAAATTTAAAAAAGCTGCTATATGATAAAAGTTAAGTATTTCGGGATGATTGCCGAGGCAACCGCCCGCTCTGAAGAAAGGATCAATGCTACCAATATAAAACTGTCAACCCTCATAAAAACGTTGATTGAAAAGTATAATTTAAAGCCCTATACCTTGAATGTGGCCGTTAATCAGCACCTCATTAATAAATTAGAGGATGTGACAGTAAAAGATAATGACGAAATAGCGATTTTACCACCGTTTGCTGGGGGATGATCGAAGTTAGAAGTACGAAGTTAGAAGTACGAGAATAGGGAATAGAGAATAGAGAATAGGGAATAGGGAATAGGGAATAGAGAATAGAGAATAGGGAATAGAGAATAGAGAATAGAGAATAGAAAAATATGTAATTGAGCGTCTTAAAAAAATAAAATGAACAACAACCGTTATAACAGACAAACCATACTCCCTCAAGTGGGTGATGCCGGACAGGAAAAACTATCCGATGCCAAGGTATTGGTGGTGGGTGCAGGTGGACTTGGTTGTGCAATCCTCCCCTATCTTGTGTCTGCCGAGGTGGGAACTGTCGGGATTATTGATCATGATGTGGTGGACGAATCCAATTTACAACGCCAGGTCATGTACAAAGAATCTTCTGTTGATAAAAGTAAGGTCGAAGAGGCTAAAAAGTTTTTAACGGGTTTAAATTCTTCTGTAAACATTCAAGCTTACAATACAAAATTAGATGCCGGGAATGCCATTGACCTATTCGGAAACTATGATCTCATAGTGGATGCTACGGACACTATCGGTATAAGGTACCTGATCAACGACGCCAGTATAATTACCGGAAAACCCTTTGTGTACGGCTCTGTTTTTAAATTTGAAGGACAGGTTTCCGTATTTAACTATAAAAACGGGCCTACCTATCGATGTTTATATCCTAATAAGGATACAATCGTTCAGAATTGTACCGAAGCAGGTGTTATGGGGGTTGTAGTAGGGACTACAGGTATGCTACAGGCCAATGAAGTCATTAAAATGATCCTCGGAATAGGCGAAATCCTTTCCGGTGAACTGCTTATTTACAACAACCTCACAAATGACCAACATAAATTTAAATTTCAAAAGAATACAAGCACTGTAGTTGATGAGGACTATTTCAAAAACGAACATTTAAATCAGCCTGAAATTGAAATCTCTGTAGAAAATGCCTTAAAAAAGGATTGTATTTTTCTGGATGTAAGGGAACTACATGAAACTCCCAAATTAGAACTAGAAAACAACATCCGGATTCCGCTTTCCCAATTAAAAAACAAATTAAACGGCCTGGATAAGGATGACGAAATTATTCTGTACTGCCAAAGCGGTATACGAAGTTTGCAAGCTGTACATATTTTAAAAGAGCACAATTTTCAAAATGTAAAAAGTGTACAAGGTGGGGCTTTAAAAATGATGGAAATCTTAAAAGAAAAACAATTGAATTATCAATAGTATTTACAATGAAAAAAAAGAAAACCGTATTTATAGAAGGAGCAATTACCCCGGAATTTATTGCCAATTCAATCGCAAAGCACCAAGGCAAACATACCATTGGTGCACATAATATTTTCCTGGGACAAGTAAGGGCCGATGAAGTTAATGGAAAAAATGTAAAAGCAATTGAATATACCTGTTACCAGGAAATGGCCGAAGAAAAACTATCGGAAATCCGTGAAAAAGCCTTTGAAAAATACGATTTAACCTGTATGCATATTTATCATAGCCTCGGAAGGGTCAATGCCGGGGAGATTTGCTTTTTTGTGTTCGTTTCCTCTACAAGAAGGAAAGAAGTGTATTCAGCAACAGAAGACCTGGTCAACATGGTAAAAAGTGAAGTCCCCATTTTCGGAAAAGAGATATTTGTTGACGAAAATTATCAGTGGAAAGTCAACGGCTGAAGCCAGTGCAGAGTTAAAAGTGCTGAGTGAAGAGTTATGAGTGGTTTGAAGTCCGATGACCGATGACCGATGAAAATGTAGAATTGAGGCTGTCTAAAAAGATACTAAAATTGTCTGTTCGAGCGCACGCGTGTCGCTGAAGCTTTAGGGTAAGCACAGTCGAGAACTATAACCAAAGGTTAATGCAGAATTCAGAATGTAGAATGCAGAATTGATGTTCAGAAGAATCCTCCCCCTTTGGGGGAGCCAGAGGGGGCTTTAACCAATTAACACCAAACAACCATGGTAGACATTACCCACAAAATAACCACCTTAAGAGTAGCACTGGCGCAGGCAGTAGTAAAAGTAAGCAGCCAGGAAACTATTGATGCCATTAAAAATAATTTAGTGCCCAAGGGTAATGTGCTGGAAATGGCAAAAACAGCCGGACTGTTTGCTGTAAAAAACACCTACCAGGTAATTCCGGATTGTCATCCCTTGCCTATTGAATTCACTTCGGTGAATTATAATTTCGATGGATTGTCCATTACCATTTTATTTACAGTAAAAACAGTCTACAAAACCGGTGTTGAAGTGGAGGCCATGCACGGAGCTTCAGTAGTTGCGCTGACTATGTACGACATGCTGAAACCTATAGACAAGAATATTGAGATAGGAGAAATAAAGCTCGTTGAAAAAAAAGGGGGCAAATCAAGTTTTAAAAATGAGCACAGCAGGGAAATCAGGGCGGCGGTTATTGTGTGTTCGGACTCCATAAGTGCCGGGAAAAAAGAAGACAAGGCCGGAAAAGCCATTATAGATAAATTAAATGAAAGTAACGTTGAAGTTCCAGTGTATGAGGTTATTCCCGATGAGTTGGATGTAATCCGCACTAAAGCACTTGAATATGCAAAGGAACACCAACTCGTTATATTTACAGGCGGTACGGGATTATCCATTCGTGATTTTACACCAGAGGCTTTAGAACCTATCCTGGAACGCAGGATTCCCGGAATTGAAGAAGCCATACGAAAATACGGGCAGGACCGTATGCCGTATGCCATGCTCTCACGCAGTGTGGCAGGCACTATCGGGAATTGTGTAGTACTGGCATTACCGGGTTCTACCAATGGCGCAAAGGAATCTATGGATGCCGTTTTTCCGCATTTATTACATGTATTTAAAATATTCAGGGGGGCAAGACACGATTAATGTATAGAGAAAAAAACATATTAACCGATTCGTTCGGCAGGAAACACAACTATTTGCGTATTTCATTAACTGAAAAATGCAACTTAAGGTGCACGTATTGTATGCCGGAAGACGGTGTGCTCCTTACTCCTAAAGACCAGCTCATGACAGCCGATGAGATATACGAAATAGCCAACACATTTGTAAAACACGGGGTGGACAAAATACGGCTGACCGGTGGAGAACCGCTGGTGAGGAAAGACTTTTCTGCCATCCTGCAAAAGCTTTCAACGCTTAAGGCGGAATTATCCATCACCACCAATGCTATTTTAATAGATCGGTACCTGCAGGATTTTAAGGACTACGGATTAAATAAACTCAACGTGAGCCTGGATTCCCTCTCCCCGGAAAAATTTAAATTTATTACCCGCAGGGACCAGCTACAAAAAACGTATGACAATATTCTTTTACTTATTAAAGAAGGGTTTCATGTGAAGGTAAATGCCGTATTGATAAAAAGTGTGAATGACGATGAAATTATCGATTTTATTAAGCTGACCAAAGCGTTACCCATCTCTGTCCGTTTTATAGAATTTATGCCTTTTGATGGGAATAAATGGAACAAAGCTAAGTTAGTAACCCAGGAAGACATTTTAAAACAAGCTGAGGCCGGGTTTGATACTGCCGATATCATAAAACTTGAAGATGAAGATAATTTTACCTCCAGGAACTATCAAATTAAGGGTTACGAAGGCAATTTCGGTATTATAAGCTCTGTGAGTAACCCGTTTTGCGACGGGTGTAACCGTATACGGTTGACAGCCAACGGTAAATTAAAGAACTGCCTGTTTTCCAACAATGAAACGGACATCCTTACCCCTTTCCGCAACGGGGAATCCATTGAACCGCTTATCGCTGCCAGGATCCACAAGAAAAAAGCAATGAGGGCCGGTATGAATACGTTTGAACAACTCAATGATCCGAAACTGCATAATAATAACCGGAGCATGATCACGATTGGAGGATGATCCCGATAACTTCTAGAAACCGCAAGTTTTATAAAAAAATGCTGCAAAGCTTTATTCGATAAGACT
>CALGUD010000038.1 GCA_937901915.1 uncultured Flavobacteriaceae bacterium | reverse complement strand
TTGAATGCTTTTTTTGAAAATGTATATTAAAAAACGGCTTACTCCTGAAATCGCCCAAATAACCCAATAACGAAAAAAAAGGCCTGCCCAGGGATGATTACCCGAACAGACCTTAAAAGATTATATAAAACCAGGATTAATCCAGGTGATATATTTCCCTTATATTCTGCAAAATAGTATCAAAGTCTATTTTCAGGTCTATTATTTTTCCTGTATGTACATCAAAAACCCATCCATGTACCTTAAGGCCTCTGTTACGGACTGCTTTTTGAACAGCAGCAGTTTTAATAAGGTTTATACATTGTTCCTGTACGTTTAATTCCACCAACCGCTCACACCTTTTCTCTTCATCTTTAATTTCATTTAGTTTGGTTTTATGTGTTCTGTATACATCACGAATATTACGTAACCAAGGGTTTAAAATTCCAAGGTCGGCCGATTGCATAGCCGCTTTAACCCCTCCACAGCCATAGTGCCCGCATACCACTACATGGTTTACGTTCAAATGTTCTATAGCATAATTCACTACCGACATTACATTCAGGTCAATGCTGATGACCATATTGGCAATATTCCGGTGTACAAACATTTCACCCGGGCCTAAACCCATCATTTCCTCGGCTGTAACACGGCTATCGGAACAACCTATATAGAGTATTTCGGGATTTTGACCTTTACCTAAATTTTCAAAATATTTAGAGTCAACATCCAATTTTTGTTTTATCCACTTTTCGTTATTTTCAAATACTATATCTAGATTCATTTTTTTATTTTTAAAATTATTTTAAAAGGTATTTTAATACTTGTCTTTTACATTATTTTTTATGTAGTTGGTACACTCAGTAAATGTATCAAAAATATGCGCCTTTTTAATAAGGTCAGGAATAATATCAATACTTTCCATAAGGTATTTGGGCTGAGGTTTTATGTCAACCATTAAAACTACAATTCCTTGTTTTAATAATTCAGAAATTACTTCTTCCAGAGCGTACAAACCGGACTGGTCAATATAGGGGACCCTATCCATCCTGATGATTACATGAGAAGCGGTTATGGGTATCTGTTTGGCCAATAATTGAAAATCGCTTATTGAACCAAAAAACAGAGGGCCTTTTATATGTTTAATAAAAACTTCCTCTTTTAATTCTTTTGGAAAACTAGTTTCATCTGCCCATGCTTTTTCTTGTGTAAGCGGTTTAACATCAGACTCACTGGCTGTGAGATCGGCCATTTTTTTCATAAATACCAAGGCACCGAGTACGAGTCCTATTCCCACAGCATATACTAAATTCCAGAAAACGGCAAGAAGCATAACAACCAACATAATAATCACTTCTTCCTTCGGAATTTTAGGAATAGCTTTTAATCCTTTATAGTCCATTACACCAATTCCAACTGTGATTAATATACCTGCTAAAACAGCGGCAGGTATTTTAGAAGCTACAGGGCCCAGGGCTAAAAGTATAATAAGTATAAAAATGGCGGCTATCATTCCGGACAGCTTGGTTTTACCACCCGATTGTATGTTTACTACAGTCCGGATGGTTGCACCGGCTCCTGGAATACCACCAAAAACAGCTGCAATACTGTTACCAATACCTTGGCCAATCAATTCTTTGTTAGAGTTATGTTTGGTTTTGGTCATATTGTCGGCAACAACTGAAGTCAGCAAGGAGTCGATGGCGCCTAAAAATGCTAAAGTAAGAGCAGTAAATATATAGGGAGTCAACATACCCAATTGAAATCCGGTAAACATTTCCAGATGTGGTATAGGGAAACCGCTTGGAATTTCATCAATAGGCCTGTAATTTAAATCCATGAAATATGCTCCTCCGGACACCACGAGTAGCGCCACTAGAGTACTTGGAACCGCTGTAGTAATTTTTTTGAATCCATATATAATGGCTATGGTCAATAATGCTAATATTAATTCGATAAAGGAGATATTAGACATGGCCCTCGAAAAGGTTTTTACTGCACCAATAACACCGGATGCCTCACTCGAAGCCAATATTTCTGCTTCATTTTGAATATCTTCTTCCGTAATTCTTTCGGCACGCGTAATGGTTTCTTTAAAATCTTCCAAAACTAACAAACCTTCGGCAGCTTCCTCTTTCAATATTTTATCCAGTAGGACCTCATTTGCCTGTGGTTTAAATTTATCTACAAAATCTGCGTCTTCTTTAGGATAATAACCTACTAAAGGTAGTATTTGTGTAATAATAATAATAACACCTATAGCAGTCATAAATCCTGAAACAACCGGATATGGAATATATTTTACATATTTCCCAAGGCCTATAGCCCCTAGACCTATTTGCATAAGTCCGGCTAATAGAAAAACCAGTAAAACATACGGTAAAGCCTGTGAAAGGTTTCCATTATTTGCCGCTACAATACTCGCTACAACCACCATACTTACGGCTGTCATTGGTGCTGTTGGTCCTGATATTTGTGTTGCAGTACCTCCAAAAAGTGCAGCAAAAAAACATATAAAGATAGCACCATATAATCCGGCGCTTGGGCCAAGGCCCGAACTTACACCAAATGCTAATGCTAAGGGCAATGCAACAATTCCCGCAGTTATTCCACCAAATGCGTCTCCTTTGATGTTTGAAAAAAGATTCTTCATGTTAATTTTAAAATTATAATATTGGCCCCTTGTTTCTAAAGGAATTAATAAGGCATTTTTGAAAAAAATAGAATTTTAAGATTAAGCGAAGTATTTTGGAGGCGGACAATTTTCATCCAGGTCTATAGGAGGGTATTTATTGTTTTTATAGAAAAAGAGACTGAATTTACGCATCAGAAGGGCATTGGTGTCATATGGTTTATTAGTTATACCAATAAAAACATCCTTATATTCTTTCTGGGAGTGTTTATTTTCTTCTTCTGCAATGTTAAAAAAGTAAGACACGTCTACATTAGCTTCAATAACTCTTACAACTGCAGGAGATACAAGAAATATTGAAAATATAATAAGAAAAAATAATGCGTATCTTTTTGTTTTCAATATAGTTTATTTTGGGCGGTTTTCACAAAGATATAAGTTTACCCTCGTTTTATTGTTAAAGAATAATTAAAAATTTTTAACTTCTTTTATTTCAGAAGCAGGCAGCCATCCTGTTTTTCCGTCTGCTAGCGTGATTTTTTTCCACTCATTCATTTCATCTTCTACATTTACTTTTGTTCCTTCATGCAAAACAAAAACTTCCTCACTCCTGTTGTTGGGTTCTGCATTTACGCCTATTTCTTTTGCAAATACAATAGCGGGATTCTGATTTTTAATATAATTATATCGACTGAAAGAAAAAGATAAACTCACTAGAGAAATGAGTAGACAAAACATGCTTATAATAAAAAACAGCCGTTTCTTTTCCTGGTAAACTGAGAAATAATATATCAAAAATCCGATCACAAACAACAACATAAATACTATTGACAATATTCCCCAGGAATTGTGGGATAATTTGCCGATAATTCTTTGAAAGAGCCTGGAGAAGCCTGTTTGAGGTAATGCTTCAATGGCATCAACGGTCATGTTTTGTGCATAAAGAAGATTATTCTTGATATCTGAATCGCCGGGAGTCAAAAGAAGTGCTTTTTCATAATAATATATACTAGGAGCAATCTGATTTAATTTGTAATAAGAATTACCCAGATTAAAATAGAGGGAGGCTGAGTGTTCTCCACTTTCAGATATTTTTAAATAATTGTTTATTGCTTCCTGATATTTACCTTCATTATACAGTGTATTGGCTTGTTCAAAAAGCTCCTCATTTTGTGCTATTGCAAAAAATGAAACTAAAAATGATATGATGAATATGATATTTTTCACAACTGCTGGCTTTTATAATTTTATTTGTTTGTCAATCTGTGAAATAACGTCTGCAGCTTTTGTAAAATCGTGCTGTATTTCTACCTCGGTAGTTGGTGAATACCTGGCAAGTTCACAACTGTTAAGCAATGAAATAAAATTATTTACGGTTTCCTGTTCTACATTTTTTGAAATAAGCAATTCACTTATTTTATCTTTACTGAGGTCAGAAGTTTCAATTTTAAGTTTTGCTTTCAGGTAATTATGTAAAGCCCTTTCCATGGCCTCATAAAAGGCTTCTTTTTGGCCAATTGCCTTTTTCGCTTCAGAAAGGTATTTTTTGGTAAGCCTGTTAGCTTTTCGGATCCTGTTTCCTTCAACATCACTTTCAATTGCCTGTTTTTTCTTTCCGACTAAAATGAATAACGGGATGAACAATAAAGGCCCTAACAACAAACCATAAAACAGTTTCGAATTAAAGAACTCCTTTTGGTTTTTAGGCTGGAAATTTGCTTTAAGCTTAATAAACTGAAATTGACTACCGGTAGATGCAACAGGCTGCTTATAGGTCCCGACTATTGGAGACGAATTATTAGATGCGCTGTTAACAGGCCCTTCAAAAACATTGATAAGTATTTCTTGTGAGGAAATAGTATTATATTTCTTTGCTTTAGGATCAAAATAAGAAAAGGAAACACCAGGAATCGGATATTTACCTTTGTACTGGGGAACAATGGTATAATTATTTGTTACCTTACCTTGCATTCCCGAAATGTTGGTAGAAATCTGTTCATCAAATTCGGGTTCATACACTTCAAGAGAACCGGGTAAATTAAGTTGTGGCAGTTCAAAAAGTTTTAAGTTTCCTTTTCCTTTTACGTCAACTTTAAGTGTGAATGATTCTGACGCCTTCAAATCTGTTTTAGAAGGGATTACATTAAAATCAAATTGCCCCACGGCCCCGGTAAAATCGGCAGGCTTACCTTCTTCCGGCAAGGCTTTAACATTAATGGCCCTGGAACCGGCAGTCACAACCTTTTGTGTTTGTGTAAACAGCCTTCCTCCAAAAATATCCCTCCTGTTGGTAGGAACATCGACCGTAACATCAAGGGAGAGCGGCTCTATATCAAGTTTTCCGGTTTTTTGAGGATATAAGACTACACGTTTTAAAACAACGTACCTATAGGGTTTGCCCTGGTAGGTGCCGTTCTCTATTTTCCATCTTTTTACTTCAATATCCTGTGACCAGAAATTATTGTATTTGGGGTTATCCAATGGTTTGAAGTTAGACACGCTAACATCTGAACTCACATATAATTTGTAAACAATGCTAATAGCTTCATTTAAATACGGATTTGGGTTTGATACCTCGGCCACAAGGTGTAGGTTCCCGTCGGCAATGTCTTCGGCTGTTTTTTCTTCATTGGGCTTATCTACTGCTCCTGTAACCTCTATATTTACCGGTAATGTTTTATAAGTATCACCATCAATCTCTACCGTAGCCTGTTTAATGGTAAAGTTACCACGGCCAGTTGGCGAAAGAATATAGGAATATGTTTTTGAGAATGTTCTTTTTCCGTTTATCCATGAATTACTTATGGATTGATTAGGGCCCATTAACACATTAAAACCTTCAAAATTTGGAGGCATAAAATTATCACCATCTTTATTCATGGAAAAGTCAATGCGCAGACGCTCATTAACCCCAAGCTTTTCCTTACTCACTTTAGCCTCAAAATTCACAGGCTCATCCTGAGCATACGAAATGCAAGCGATGAACATGAAAACGGATACTATGTATTTCTTTAATAAACTCATTTAATTACCAATCTTTTTCTGTGCTTACAGGTCGTCCTTTTACTTTTTGTGCATTTACTTTTTCCTGTACTTTCTTTTCTTCATCTTCAATTGCCTTGAGCATATTTTTTACCTGCTGAGGTGACATTTGATTAGGCCGTGGTTTTGGTTGGGCATTTTGTTCTTCTTTTTTATCTCCTTCATCACCCTGTTTCTGCTGATCCTCTTTTTGGTCGCCTTCATCTTCTTTCTTTTCATCTTCATTTTCCCCCTTATCCTTATTTTCCTCTTCATTTTCATCCTTCGGGTCACCCTTGTCGTCTTTTTTATCTTCCCCCTTATCTTCGTTTTCCTGATCTTCTTTTTTATCTTTTTCGTCTTCCTTGTCGTCTTTATTCTGATCGTTTTTTTGCTGCTCTTCTTCTTGTTTTTTGAGCATTTCTTTTGCCAGGGCCAGGTTATAACGTGTTTCTTCGTCCGAAGGGTTATTTCTTAAAGCTTCTTTATACGCTTCAACGGCTTTGCCATATTCCTTACTTTTCATAAATACATTACCCATGTTATGGTAAGCTTTATGTTTTTGCTCTTTGGTAACAGCTGTTTCTCCTGCTTGTTTAAATCTTGAAAATGCTTCACCATAACTATCTTTTTCATAATAAGCATTGCCTAAATTGTATTTAGCTGTGGCATTTTCCCCGTTTTTTGAGATGGCTTTGCGGTAATTGGCCTCTGCTTCAACAAAATTGTCAGCAGAAAATTCCTCATTAGCCTCATAAACCAGGTTGTCAGATTCAATCAAAGCTTTTTTCTTCTCTTTATCTTCCTGAGAATAAAGAATGATACAATTGAACACGAGCAACAGGTAAAATATTTTATTCATTTTCTCTCTCATTAAATAGGTTCAGTTTTTTTAACCACGCCGTTTTTCTTTCCAGTAAAAATATATCTAAAAACAACAACAGGATCGCTCCTCCCAAAAACCACTGAAACTGATCTTTAAAATCGGCAAACTGCTTTGCTTCAAATTCTTTCTTATCCATTTGCGAAAGAGTTTCTTTTACAAATTCAACTACCTCTTCCGTATTACTTCCGTTTATATAAGTTCCGTTTCCTTTTTTTGCAATACCGGCTAATACTTCATCATTTAATTTGGTAATCACCATATCACCATTCTGATCTTTTTTATAGGAATCGGTTATATTATTTATTTTTATAGGTATTGGTCCTCCTTTTGTTGTTCCGATTCCAACAGTAAAGATCTTGATGCCTTCATCCAATGCATCTTCCACAGCCTTTACTGCCCCTTCAGAATGGTCTTCGCCGTCTGAAATAATAAACAACACCCTGTTGGTTTGTTCATCGTCGTTATAATAGGTTGTAGCAAGTGTTATGGCCTGGTCTATAGCTGTTCCCTGCGATGAAAGCATATCAGTATTCATGCTTTGCAGGAACATTTTAGCAGAGCCATAATCGGTTGTGATCGGGAGTTGCGGATAAGCCTGTCCCGCATAGGCTATGATACCAATACGGTCACTGGCTAAGTTATTTATGATCTCCGAAACAACCCGCTTTGCCTTTTCTAACCGGTTAGGGGCAATATCTTCTGCCAACATACTCTTGGAAACATCTATCGCAAAGACTATATCTACTCCTTCCCGTTTCACCGTTTCCAATTTCGTGCCAATCTTCGGATTTACCAATGCAACTGCCAAACAGACAATGGCTAAGCACAAAACAATCAATTTTAGTATAGGTTTAAATGCAGATTTGTCAGGACTTAAACGTGTTAAAAGGAAATTATCGGAAAATTTTTTCTGTACCGTTTTTTTCCACAAAATCAATACAATAAAGAGTAATACTAAAACCGGGATGGTTAGCATTAAATAAAAATATATTTTTTCTTCTAATTGATACATTTTATCTCTTTATCAAATATTTACAATTATATAAAACTTCTGAACACTGTGTACCTCAATAGTAACTCTAAGAGTATTAAACCAAACCCAAGTAAGGCCAAAGGGCGGAATTTCTCTTCATACCTTGTATACTTAAATTCTTCTATGTCGGTTTTTTCAAGTTTATTGATTTCCTCGTAAATTTCCTCTAGTTTTTTATTATTGGTAGCCCTGAAATATTTTCCCCCGGTTTCACTGGCTATATTTCTCAATAATTCTTCGTCTATTTCCACCTTTCGGTATCCATATCTGAAACTACCATCTAAGTTGTATGCCACAGGTGTTAGTGCATTTCCATTGGTTCCTATACCTACTGTATATGTTTTTATACCAAACTCGGTAGCAAGGCCGGCTGCGGTTTGTGGTTCAATGGCCCCTGCTGTATTAACACCGTCGGTTAGCAGAATAATAACTTTGCTTTTGGCCTTACTGTCTTTTAACCTGTTTACAGCAGTAGCGAGTCCCATTCCGATGGCAGTCCCATCTTCGATAATGCCATTCTTTATTTCCGAGAGAGAGCTCAGCACTATAGATTTATCACTTGTAATAGGTGTTTTTGTAAAGCTTTCCCCCGCATAAACCACGAGTCCAATCCTGTCGTTGGGCCTATCCTTAACAAAGTCTGCCGCTACTTCTTTTAAAGCAACCAGCCGGCTTGGTTTTAAATCTTTTGCCAGCATACTGGATGATACATCTATAGCCATTACAATATCTATGCCACGGGTAGTTTTTGTTCTGGTTGACACGTCCTTGGTTTGTGGTCTTGCCATAGCTGTAATTAAACTGGCCAAAGCCAGTAAACGAAACACATAAAGTAAGGGTTTTAATTTTGCCAGAAAAGAAGGATTTGTTTTAAAGCCTTTTATACTCGATATTTTTAGTGGCGCAGTATCTTTTTTATGTTTAAAAAAATACCATATCACTGCCAGAGGAAGCAATAAAAGCAACCAGAAAAATTGTGGGTTTGCAAATTCTACATTCTCTAACATCATCAGCTCTGGGGTTTAAATTCTACAGAATTTATAATTCGGGTGGCTATGTCTTCTGCATAAATATCGTCTTTTTGATGCGTAATTATTATTTGTTCAAAACCACCGTTCTCAGCAAAGCTCAATAAAATAAACGCTCCTTTAACCATTTTTTTAGTTAAAGGATTTTCAATATCCATAGACCCATAGGCTTTTAAACCTTCTTTTCCTGAGGGAGTAGTAAATTTATCTTCTTTAATAAACATATTTTTAGCACCTTGTTGCTCCATGGAAGCTATAGAGTTTTCTACAATACGTTTCAGATCCGGCTTTTCTACCCCTTCTTTAAAGGTCAGTGAACTCACCAAAACGTAAAAATTATCTGCTATACTTCCATATGCAAAAGCCTGATTACTGTTAATAACCTGTTTGGCTTCTTCAGGATACGGTATTTGTATTCTTTTAAGGACTTTTGGTGTTTCTATGGCAACAGCAGGGAAACCATATTCACTATACACCCATTCCCCTTCCAGCAATTCTTTGGTTGGGTGCCCTAAAACAGTATCCTGAACATGCTTATATCCGTAATAAGCTATAAAAGATCCGGCTGTTATGAACAACAATAAAACGGCAGCAACAGCGGTAATAATAACTTTCCTTTTTTTCTTTTTTCGTTCCAGTTCTTCCAGGTACTGTTCATTGGCCAGAAGCTCTTCTTCCGTAGGTTCCGGAATGGCCTCTTTTGTTTTGACTACAATCTGTTCAATAGTTTTCCTGTCACTTTCAATAGTAGTAGATTGTGGAGTTGATTTGGCAAATTTTACCAAATCGGCTGTTTTAAGTACGCGTTGAAATTGTTTTATAGTGTCCTCATCAATTTTTAAACTGCCGGCATCTTTAAGCATTTCAAGTTTATCGATTAACTCATCGGTTGTACTTTCCAATGCAGAAATGTGAACATCATCTTCAATATAAGACCTTACAATGTTGGTAAGCTCAGAATAATACTCTTTATATTCTGCCTGTATAATATATTTTGATTCGTCCAGTTTTTTTAACTCCAGCATCGCTCTATCATAAGGGGGCAGTAGTGCAACTTTTTCTGCTTCAGTTAACGGTTTTTTTCTAAAAATAAACCAATACACTAAAAATCCTATAAGAGAAAGGATCAATAAACCTATAATAAGATACTTGATCCAGTCGTTATCTCCCTTTTTTTCAACCTCAACAATTGGTTTTATCTCAAACATTTTTTGTTTGAGGGTATCAACTACAACAGTTGTGACTTCAACTTGTAATGAATCGGTAAGAAAAGGCAAATTATTGATTAATACCTGTTGCTGTGGAATGGTATAATGCCCGGAATCAAATTGTGTTAAAGCATACTTTTTAATGAGATTGTATTTGTCCTGATTGATCAGGGTGTCAGCAGGATAACTTTCTGTCATTTCCAGGGGAGCAAATGTCTGTCCCTCAGGAAATACTATCTGGGCGGTTGAATCTGCTTCAACCAGTATTTTATAATTTATTTGCTCTCCTATTCTTATTTGGGTTGAATCTATATCTGAAGTTACTTTAGGTTCAACCTGTGCAAAAGCAGAGTTTCCAATCAGGTAAACCACAAGCATGGTTAAGAAACCTCTGAATGGAAGCAAGCAATAATTCATAACCCTGAATTCATAATTCTTCATTAACTTATCCTCTTCGTTTAAAATACCCCAACAATTTTTTTACATAACTTTCATCAACCCGGCTACTTATAACACCCGATCCGCTTTTTTTAAAAGCATTTTGAAAATAATCAACTTTATCCCTGTAATATTTAGTGTAATTTGTACGCACTTTTTTAGACTGCGTATTTACTAGTAATACTTCCCCGCTTTCGGCATCTTCCATGTGTACCATTCCCAGGTTTGGAATTTCTTCTTCCATCCGGTCATAGACCCTTATTCCTGTTACATCGTGTTTTTTGCCAACAATTTTGAGGGTATGTTCATAATCATCAGCAATAAAGTCTGATAACACAAAAGTGATCGCTTTCTTTTTCATAACACCAGAAAGAAATCGTAATGCACCGGACAGGTTTGTTTGTTTACTTTTAGGTTTAAATTCAATTAATTCACGAATGATTCTCAACACATGTGTTTTCCCTTTTTTAGGTGGAATAAATAATTCTACCTGATCAGAAAACAGAATTAAACCAATCTTATCATTGTTTTGCATGGCCGAAAAGGCGAGCGTGGCAGATATTTCAGTAATAATCTCCCTTTTGAATTGACTTGTTGTGCCAAAAAATTCCGATCCGCTAACATCTACTACAAGCATCATGGTAAGTTCGCGTTCTTCTTCAAAGACCTTTACAAAAGGTTCACTGTACCTGGCCGTAACATTCCAGTCTATGTTTCTTACATCATCTCCAAACTGATACTGGCGTACCTCACTGAAAGTCATACCCCGGCCTTTAAAGGTAGAATGATATTCCCCTCCAAAAATATGGTCGCTCAGGCGACGGGTTTTAATTTCGATTTTACGAACTTTCTTAAGTAACTCTTTGGTATCCATTTTTCAATTTACGATTGCAGATTTTTGATTTACGATATCTGTTTAGTGCAATACATTATAAAAAACAAATCGTCATTCGTAATTCCTAAATCTTAAATCCTATGGTACTTCTACCTCGTTTATAATTTTATTGATAATGTCTTCGGTGGTAACATTTTCTGCTTCTGCTTCATAGGTAATACCGATCCTGTGTCTGAGTACATCATATACAACGGCTCTGACATCTTCGGGGATCACATATCCTCTTCTTTTTATAAAAGCATAACATTTGGCTGCGATTGCCATATTGATACTACCACGTGGAGAAGCTCCAAAACTGATTAATGGTTTAAGGTCTGGCAAGTTATATTTTTCAGGATAACGGGTTGCAAAAACGATATCCAATATGTATTTTTCAATTTTTTCATCCATATAAACATCACGTACAGCTTGTTGAGCTTTCAGAATCTGATCTAGAGAGACCACAGGCTTGATGTTTTCAAAGCTTCCTTTAAGATTAGCCCTGATAATCAATTGTTCTTCATTGATTTTAGGATAATCAATAACTACTTTCAGCATAAAACGGTCTATCTGTGCTTCGGGAAGCGGATAGGTTCCTTCCTGTTCAACCGGATTTTGGGTAGCCATTACCAAAAAAGGCTTGTCGAGGGTAAAAGTTTCATCACCTATAGTTACCTGCTTTTCCTGCATGGCTTCTAAAAGTGCCGATTGTACTTTAGCGGGAGCCCTGTTTATCTCATCCGCAAGGACAAAATTCGCAAAAATAGGACCCTTTTTAATTGAAAAATCATTCAATTTCATGTTGTAGATAAGAGTTCCTACAACATCAGCAGGAAGTAAATCGGGTGTAAACTGAATTCGGCTGAAATCTCCCTTAACGGCCTTAGACAATGTGTTGATAGCTAAGGTTTTTGCTAGTCCTGGCACACCTTCAAGCAATATGTGGCCTTGTCCTAAAAGCCCGATCAGCAAACGTTCAACCATATGCTTTTGGCCTACAATAACCTTGTTAATTTCATTGGTTAAAAGATCTACAAAAGCACTTTCTTTTTCAATTTTCTCATTAATTGCACTAATATCAATTGTACTGTTGTCTTCCATTTTCGATGGTTTTTGAGGCGTGAATATACTAACGTCACGATTACAATGCAAATTGAAAAATTTATTTATTGTTATCCTGTTAACAATTGGTTAAAAATTAAGGGATTAAACTATTTTTAAGGAAGATTTAAGTTTATTACTTTTAACTTTATGAATATGAAAACCAAAACAGCTTTAATCACCGGTGCAACGAGTGGTATAGGTATGGCTACTGCCAGAAAGTTTGCCGAGAAAGGAATTAATTTAATTCTTTGTGGAAGAAGGCAGGAAAGACTTGTAAGTTTGCAGATAGAACTAAATGATTTTGTGCTGATACATACATTAAATTTTGATGTAAGGAACAACGACGAAGTATTAGCTGCAATAAAAAGTTTACCGGATGAATTTTCTAACATTGACATTTTAATTAATAACGCCGGAAATGCTCATGGCCTGGACCCTATACAGGAAGGTAAAATTGACGATTGGGACAATATGCTGGATATTAATGTAAAAGGATTACTTTATGTTTCAAAAGCGATTATTCCGCAGATGGTACTTCGGGAGAGGGGCCACATTATAAATATTGGCTCAACCGCAGGAAAAGAAGTTTATCCGCAGGGAAACGTTTATTGTGCCAGCAAGCATGCCGTGGATGCGATCAATAAAGGAATGCGGATAGACCTGAATAAGCATGGTATACGTGTTGGTGCCATTAACCCGGGAATGGTTGAAACGGAATTTAGTAAGGTTCGGTTTAAAGGAAACGTAGAAAAAGCCAAAGAAGTTTATAAAGGGTTGCAGCCATTAACACCCGAAGATGTAGCAGAAATTATTCATTTTGTAGTCTCAAGACCCCCACATGTTAATGTTGCCGATTTGGTTGTGATGCCAACGGCCCAGGCTACAACTACCTTAGTGAAAAGAAGCTGAAAATTGATTATTTTTTATTTCTATTACTTATTATGGCACGGTATAATTCATTTGAATTGGATTATTATAAATTAGCAAGGCAGCATGAAATGCTGTATGGGATGTAATTTATGTACAACGTTATAACTAGATTTTAAATAATCTAAAAAAGTCAGAAAAGAAAGAGCCAAAATTTGATTAGAAGTTAAGAATAAACAATAAAAACAGGAATAGATAATAATTAAAATGATCAATAAGCGTCTACTTGTAAAAAATCTTTTAGCCCATAATGACGAAAATAGTTTTTATGACAAAAAAAGATTTATTAACATTAGCGATAAGGAAGGCAAGGCCAAGTTTTTAAAGCATGTTTGTGCTTTAGCAAATTCGAACCCAAAAAATAATTCCTTTATAGTTGTAGGCGTAGAAGATGAAGACAATAAAATTATTGGGGTCGACTTTTTTGATGATAGTAAAATACAAAACCTGGTAAATGCCTACATTGAAAACCCACCCTTAATTTCTTATGAGAATATTCCGTTTCCACATTTGCCTGAAGGGAAAGTTGTTGGCCTGGTTACAATTAAATCCCAGGGAAAATTATGTGCACTTCGAAGAAACATATGGAAATACTGGGGAGGCAGTGTATTTTTTAGGGATGGAAGTGTAAGTATGCCTAAAATCTTTGATATAGAAATTAAGGATGTAAATTCTAAAATAGTAACAGAAATAGAGCAACATGCTAAAAACAACATAGAACTTACACTCGATGGGGTATTTGATTTTATGAATGGTCGACATGCCAATATGGAATCACATTACAAGGTATTTAAGGAGCAATTTGTGGTTTGCTGGGCAGGAACCCCTAAAAAGAATCAAAATAACACATTTTATTCCCGTGTAGATATTGAATTGATAAATGAACAGGTAAAACTATTTTATTCTGCACTGGATGAGGTTGAGATATCATTTACAGACAATGCTTTTACTACTACTGAATACGTTCAACTGGGATTGGATCAACAGCAAACGTATTACCCGTTGGAAACTGTAAACATTATTTTTGATGATAATGGCACGTATAAAATGGAAAGTACACTTATATTTGAACCTCCGGTGTATGACAGAAAGATGTTGTATCATATTTTTAATGCCAATAATGCTATTTTAGAAAAACTTAAAAAGAAATTACCTCTCAATCCGGCCGATCAAAAAGATTTAAAGCACCTTCCGGCCACACATTTAATATGCTATTTAAACGGATTTGAAGGGGCAAAACAAATGTTGGAAGATTACAGGTGGTTTGTAAAAGAGTATGATTTAAATATATATAACTCCCTTAAGGAGTCATTACGCATACTTCGTAAAGTCCGTTATTCATAACTATATCATTTTTCCAATTTGACCCCAGGTAGGCAAGGAGGCAATAGCCCCATACTTTGTTGTTGTAATAGCACCTGCAACATTCGCTTTTTTTACCATTTTACATAATGATAAAAATTCAGCAATAGTTGTTTTAGGATTTTCAGATTCTGATAGTTGCTTTAAAAAGCAGCCCACAAATGCATCCCCTGCGCCGGTTGTATCAACAGGCTTCACTTTTATGCTCTCTATTGTTTTTTGTTCAAACCTGGTGCTCAAAAAAGTTCCCTGATTACCCAGAGTTACTGCTATAATTTTAGTCCCCCTTTTGTGAAATTTTTCACAGGCTGTTTTCATTTCTTTTTCACCCGATAATAACTGCAATTCTTCAATGCTGAATTTGGCAAAATCGGCTTTTTCTATAAACGGAAGGCATTTTTTAATAAATTTTTTCTCGTTGTTTTTCCACAAATCGATCCGAAAATTGGGGTCAAAGCTTATAAAAGCATTGCTTTTTAGGGCATCATTTAAATAAAGTGTATAGGTTTTTTCCAAATCACTTCCTAAAAATGAAGTAGCAGCCCCAAAATGAACAATGCTGTTTTTAAAATTTGAAGAAAGTCTTTCATCATACTTTAAAAGGGCATCGGCACCTCTGTTAAAAACAAAATCCCGTTCACCGTTTTCAGCAAGAGAAACAAAAGCCAGGGTAGTAAAAGAATCTGTTTTCTGAATATGATCAACACAGACCGAATGATCTTTAAGTACAGATATTAAAAATTCCCCGAAAGGGTCCTTTCCCACAGCACCTGCTAAATGACTTTTCCCCCTTAGTTTAGCGATAGCTACAGCCACATTAGCCGGTGCACCACCTGCCTTTTTAGTAAAAGTTGTAGCTTTTGATAAATCACTTCCCTGGCTTTCTGCAATAAAATCGATCAAGATTTCGCCGATACAAAACACATTTGTCATTTGTAAAAAATATATTTGTACAAATTTTAAATATACAAGTTAGATATTTACATTACAATTTAAAATAAAATGAGTAGAAGAACACTGGCTATTGGTGATATTCATGGAGGATTTAGAGCATTAGAACAAGTGCTGGAAAGAGCAAACATACACAAGGACGACCGACTTATTTTTTTGGGGGATTATGTTGATGGGTGGAGTGAATCGCCCCAGGTTATTGATTTTTTAATGGATTTAAGCGCTATTAACAAATGCATTTTTATTAGAGGTAATCACGATGAACTGTGTTTGGAATGGTTAAAAAACAAAACTCACAATGAAAACTGGCTTTTTCATGGAGGACGGTCAACACTAAATGCCTATAATAAAGTTTCTGAAGAAGTGAAAAGCAGGCATATTCAATTTATGGAATCTCTTGAGAATTATTTTATAGATAAAGAAAATCGTTTGTTTCTTCATGCCGGTTTCACTAATTTAAAAGGGGTAGAACATGAGTATTTCCCAAAAATGTTCTATTGGGATCGTTCACTTTGGGAAATGGCACTGGCCATAGACCCTCTCTTGTCAGAAGACAATGGCCTCTATCCGGAAAGACTGAAGACTTACAAAGAAATATTCATCGGCCATACCCCAACAACACGAATAGGAAAAACCGAACCTGTAAATGCCGCAAATGTTTGGAACCTGGATACAGGGGCTGCTTACAAAAGTCCGTTAACGATTATGGATGTAGAAACCAAACAATTTTGGCAAAGCGACAATTTAAATGAGCTTTATCCGGATGAAAAAGGCCGCAATTAACCAAATTGAGCATAATTAATCGTTAAATTTAGTGTTTACATATTATTGATTGTACCTTTGTATTGTAAAAAAGAATTGATTTGAAAAATGTACGTTTAGAAGTGATGCAAACTATCGAAAAGAAAATCGATGGTTTTATGGATAAGTACCTGATCCCTGTGGAGAAAATATGGCAACCAACCGATTTTCTTCCGGATTCAAGGAGCGAAAATTTTCATGATGAAATAGTAAAAATAAGAGAAGAAGCGAAAGAGTTGGGGTATGATTTTTGGGTCGTACTTGTAGCAGATACAGTTACTGAAGAAGCTTTACCAACTTATGAGTCTTGGTTGATGGACGTTGTAGGTGTAGACCAACATGAAAGAAATGGCTGGGCCAGGTGGATTAGGAATTGGACAGGTGAAGAAAATCGTCACGGTGATGTACTAAACAAATATTTATACTTGTCCGGCAGGGTAAATATGCGTGAAGTTGAAAAAACCACACAGCATCTAATTAATGACGGCTTTGATATTGGTACAGACCGGGATCCATACAGGAATTTCGTGTACACATCATTTCAGGAATTGGCAACCAATATTTCACACAAAAGAGTAGGGCAGTTAGCCAAGAAACAGGGAAACTCTTTGTTGGGTAAGATGTGCAACATTATTGCAGGAGATGAGATGAGACATCATTTGGCATATAGGGAATTTGTGAAAACCATATTTGAGTATGATCCAAGTGAAATGATGCTGGCATTCGCTGACATGATGAAGAAAAAAATAGTAATGCCTGCACATTTTATAAGAGAATCTGGAGGGTTCATTGGTTCGGCTTTTGAAAATTTTTCAAATGCCGCGCAGAGATTAGGCGTGTATACTACCTTTGATTATGTAAATATTCTGCAAGGTCTTAATGATTATTGGGAAATTGACAAAATGGAATCCCTAACGGACAATGCCGAAAAGGCAAGAGACTATTTAGTAAAACTACCTGAAAGGATGCAAAGAATATCCGAGAGGATAAAAATCCCCCAGGATCAGCATACATTTAAATGGGTAGAAGCTAATGGCTTAATGTAAATAGAAACCGGAACGGCTATTGTTTCTCATAGCGAGTTACAACAAAAAAAGTTTCTATTCCATTATTACATAAATATTCCTTAGCATTCCCATTAATAATATCACCGGATTTTAAGCCGGAAACATTTCCCAGGAATTTAAAAAACACTGTTTTAGCTTTCTGAGGTTTATTAATTAAAGATATCCGGCTTTCTATTATTTCACTAAGTTGTAAACTCACCATATTTTCCTGAGGAAGTCCGCAAATGGTTAGAGGTTCAGTGTAAACATTAATTATACTGCCTTTAAAGTCTATGGTGCCCTGGGTAGAATCATTAATATCTATAAGATCCTGATTGGCCCCGGAATTATTAACTTGGGAGGATTTACACGAAACAAAAGCAAACAATGCAAGAAGTAGTAAGTTTCTCATAATGAAAAAATTAGTGGTGGTTAAATATAAACTACCCGAATTTAGAAATAATTTTTACAGCTTGAAAGTAATACCATTAGAAAGTTTACTTATATATTTTTCCCTGTCGAATTTATAGAGAAAAGAACCTCTTTTTGATGAGTCCATATCTTTTTCGCTCAACCTGGTCAACAATCCCATTGAAAGTATTTTTCTACTGAAATTACGTTTATCCAGTTTTTCATTGAAAATTGCTTCATAAAGCTTTTGAAGTTGCCTCATTGTAAATTTTTCAGGAAGAAGTTCAAAACCTACCGGTTGCACTGTAGCTTTGTATTTTAATCTTCTGATAGCACGGTTAACCATCAAATTATGGTCAAATATAAGCTTAGGGTATTTATTTATGGAAAACCATTTTGCCGAATATTCTTTTGATAATTCTTCATTATGGTCATGTATATTTATCAAGGCCGAATATGCCACTGAAATTGTCCGTTCTACAGGATCGCGATCAATATCACTATATGTTTCCAGTTGTTCCATGTAAACATTATGCAATCCCGTTAAAGAATTTAATATCCTGATAGCAGCTGCGTCTAATATTTCATTTTTTTTCAAAAACCCACCCAATAAAGACCATTTACCCTTTTCAGGCTTAAACCCCCGTTTAATGAGCAGAATTTTTAATTCTTCATTATCAAATCCAAAAATGATACAGTCAACAGAAACAATTAGTTTGTCTTCTTTTTCGTATTTTCCGATCATATTTTCTTCTGGTTGTTTTGTGTATTGATTTTTTTGATTACTTTTATAAGTGTAAAAATAACACTTATAATTCAAATTATGAACTTAAAAATTTTCACTCCTGTTTTTTTAATGACTCTTTTCTCTTTTATGGGATTTGCCCAAAAAGCTGAGGTAGTAATAAATATTAAAACAGACGAGGCCAAAGATACGATCAGTCGTCATATTTATGGTCATTTTGCCGAGCACTTAGGACGTTGTATTTATAATGGGCTTTATGTAGGCGAAGAAAATAAGATTATTCCCAATACAGAAGGAGTAAGGAATGATATCATTGGAGCTTTGAAAGAACTGAATATACCTAACCTTCGTTGGCCGGGTGGTTGTTTTGCAGATACCTATCACTGGAAAGATGGCGTGGGGCCTAAAGAAGAAAGGCCTACCATTGTTAACCGTTGGTGGGGTGGTGTAACAGAAGACAATAGCTTCGGAACGCATAATTTTTTAAATTTGTGTGAAACGTTGAATACTGAGCCATACATTTCTGCAAATGTGGGTAGTGGTACTGTTCAGGAAATGATAGACTGGGTACAATACGTAAATCATGGAGAGAAAAGCCCTATGGCAGACTGGAGACGTGAAAATGGCAGGGAGGAACCCTGGAAAGTAACCTATTGGGGCGTTGGAAATGAAGCATGGGGTTGTGGAGGTAATATGACGGCACAATTTTATGCTGATTTATACAGGCAGTATGCTACCTTTTTGGCAGGATGGTCAGGCGACCTGAAAATTACCAGAATCGCCTCAGGTGCTTCCGGAGATGATTATAACTGGACCGAAACCCTGATGAAAAACGTTCCTCATGAGTTAATGGAGGCAGTAGCCCTTCATCATTATGCAGTTTTCAATTGGGACGTGAAAGGTCCTTCGGTAAATTTCAGTGAAGAAATTTACATGAAATCCATGGTAGAGGCTTTAAAAATGGAAGAATTGGTGACCAAGCATTCCGAGATAATGGATAAATACGATCCCGAAAACAAAGTAGCCTTGTTTGTAGATGAGTGGGGCGGCTGGTACGATGCTGAACCTGAAATTGCAAATGGTGTTTTATACCAACAAAACACAATGCGTGATGTAATGCTTGCCGGAACTACTTTAAATACCTTTAATAATCATGCAAGACGTGTAAAAATGGCCAATCTTGCACAGGTAGTAAATGTATTGCAGGCGGTTATATTAACCGACGAAGAAAAGATGATTTTAACACCTACATATCATGTAATGAATATGTATAAAGTGCATCAGGATGCATTATTACTGCCTTCAGAAGTTGAAAACGTTATGTATAAGCAAGGTGATAAAGAATTACCTGCTATTTCAGTTTCTGCTTCCAAAGATAAAAACGGTGTAAGCCATATTTCTTTAGTGAATATAGATGCTAACAAAAGTTATACTGTAGAAATTAACTTAAATGGAATAGATGCTAATAAGGCATCAGCATCCATACTATCGTCTAAAAAGATACAGGACCATAATAGTTTTGAAGAGCCCAACAAGGTTGAACCAAAAAACTTTAAAGGATTTAAAGTAAAAAAAGGAAAGCTTGAAGTTGAAATTCCCGCATTTTCCCTGATTGTATTTGAATTGAAATAAAAATTGATACTGATTTAACATTGAGACGTCCGTCAGGTAAAATGTAAGAAATATATTTCTTTACAGAAATAAATTTCTCTCTGTACGGGACGGACTCAAAATGGCAGTAAGATATAGAAGTTATGAACAACCAATATGTAATAGGATTAGATTTTGGCACGGACTCTGTTCGTGCCGTATTAATAGATGCCTCCAATGGAAAGGAACAGAGCAGCCATGTGCATTTTTATAAAAGATGGAAAGATGGTTTGTATTGCAATGCGTCCATAAATCAGTTTCGTCAGCACCCTTCAGATCATATTGAAGGTATGGAAATGACCATTAAGAATGTAGTGAAGCAATCAGGAGTAAATCCGGAAGAAGTAAAAGGTATTTGTATAGATACTACAGGATCATCTCCTATACCAACAGATAAAAATGGCGTTGCCTTATCCATGTTACCGGGTTTTGAGGAAAATCCGAATGCCATGATGATACTTTGGAAAGACCACACTGCAATTGCAGAAGCAAATGAAATTAATGAGCTGGCAAGAACCTGGGGAGGTGAAGATTTTACGAAATTTGAAGGAGGAATTTATTCTTCTGAATGGTTTTGGGCTAAAATTCTTCATATATCCAGAGCAGATAAACAAGTAAAAGAAGCAGCGTATTCATGGATTGAACATTGTGACTATATGACGTATTTGCTAACCGGCGGAAAAGATTTAAAATCTTTTAAAAGAAGCCGGTGTGCAGCGGGGCATAAAGCCATGTGGCACGAAAGCTGGGGCGGATTACCAGACGATGCTTTTTTGTCAAATTTAGACCCTTACCTGGTTGAAGTAAAGAAAAACCTCTATAAAGACACATATACATCCGATATATCAGCCGGAAATTTATCAAAGGAGTGGGCTGAAAAATTAGGTTTGACAGAAAATACAATTATAGCAGTAGGTACTTTTGATGCACACGCGGGCGCTGTAGGGGCAGAAGCAGGCGAAAATACACTGGTTCGTGTTATGGGTACATCAACCTGCGATATTATTGTTTCTGCCAGGGATAAAGTAGGCAGTAAAACAGTAAAAGGTATTTGCGGACAGGTAGACGGATCAGTGATACCTGGAATGATAGGGCTTGAGGCTGGGCAATCTGCCTTTGGTGATGTGCTGGCATGGTTCAGGGATGTGCTTTATTGGCCCGTAGATCACCTTATTTCAAATTTAACAGCGTTAAACCAGGAACAAAAGGATGAAATTACGGCAGAGGTCCGTAGTAACATGATTGCAAATCTTTCCTATGAAGCTCAAAAACTTCCTGCAGACGAAAGTGCACCCGTAGCATTAGACTGGATAAACGGAAGAAGAACTCCGGATGCCAATCAATCGCTTAAAGCTGCTATTGTAAATCTCAATTTAGGCACGAAAGCCCCGCATATTTTCAGGGCACTGGTTGAGGCAATATGTTTTGGTTCTAAAAAAATAGTAGAACGCTTCCAAAGTGAAGGGATAGATATTAACACTGTTGTAGGCATTGGCGGGGTAGCAAAAAAATCACCTTTTGTAATGCAAACACTGGCCAATGTATTAAATATGCCCATTAAAATTGCAGTTTCGGAACAAGCACCTGCTTTGGGGGCAGCCATGTATGCATCGGTGGCATCAAACATTTATAATACCATGGATGAAGCCATTGCAGCAATGGGGAATGGCTTTGAAACTACCTATTTTCCGGAAAAGGAAATGGTTGATTTCTATCAGAAACTTTATGAAAAATATGAAGCTTTGGGGGCTTTTGTTGAAGAAAAAATCAATCCGGGCACTAAAACAAGCACTTCAAAATACCAGGCATTAAAAGAAGAATGTTTTGAAGCCAATATGCAATTACCCAAACTCGGCCTCGTAGTTTACACCTTTGGAAATGTGAGTTGTGTAGACAGGAAGAACAAAGTTTTTGCTATAAAACCAAGTGGAGTTCCTTATGAAATATTAAAACCTGAAGATATTGTCATCGTTGACTTTGAAAATAATATACTTGAAGGTAATATGAGGCCTTCATCAGACACTAAAACCCACGCCTTTTTATATAAAAACTGGGAGGAAATAGGTGGTATTTCACATACGCATGCTACATATTCAGTAGCCTGGGCCCAGGCGCAACAGGATATTCCTATTTTTGGAACTACACATGCAGACCATTTAACAAACGATATTCCCTGTGCGCCACCCATGAAAGACGAATTTATACAAGGAGATTATGAACATATGACCGGGCAGCAAATCCTGGACTGTTTTGCAGAAAAAAACTTGTCTTACTCTGAAGTAGAAATGATCCTTATTGGAAACCACGGACCTTTTACCTGGGGAAAAACGGCCGCTAAAGCAGTTTATAACAGCAAAATACTGGAAGAATTGGCAAAAATGGCTTTTTTAACTCTTCAGATAAATCCGGGTGCGCCCAGGCTAAAAGAAGCGTTGATTAAGAAACATTACAATAGGAAGCACGGTAAAAATGCTTATTACGGACAAAAATAATGTCATGTATTTCTGACTCAATTTATTTATATAAACCGGGTCAGCAGGCTGGATAAATCGGCCTATATAGAAAGTGCTGTTGATGAAGAAAAATCATTCATTTAAAAGTACAATCGATTGATAGCGTAGCTCTAATTATTGGAAATAGCCTCTAAAGCATACATTGTGGCCAGGATACATCTGTTTGAATTTGAAGATTTAAGTTGGTTTCCTAATAGTATCAGGGAAAGTATGACCGATTACCTGGGCTTTGTATTAGAGAAACTTAAATTTTATGAACCCGTGGTCCCCCTGCTTGAAGAAAAAATGGCTGTACTCCAAATAAATACAATTGTTGATGTTTGCTCAGGAAGTGGATTACCTGTAAAAAGTATCTTCCCTATACTTAACAAAAAAAGGACAGTCAAATTTCTTTTAACGGATAAGTTCCCAAACCTTTCATCTTATAAAGAATTAAAAGAAAGCTCAGGGGGCAGTATAGATTATGTTGAATCTTCAGTAGATGCCATGGATGTCCCTGAAGAATTAAAAGGATTGAGAACCATTTTTTCAGCTATTCATCATTTTAGAAGGGATCAGGTAAAAAGAATAATTAAGGATACAATCAAAAAAAATATGCCTATAGGGATTTTTGATAGTGGTGATAAAAATATCTTTACCATTCTAGGTATTATCTTCATTCATCCGCTTATTTTCTTTTTTGCAACCCCATTTATAAAACCCTTTCGGTGGAACCGGATTATTTTTACGTACTTTATTCCAATTATACCGCTTTGTACAGTTTGGGATGGGATAGTGTCAATTTTAAGGCTGTATAGCCCAAAGATGCTATTAAAACTAGCAAAAGAAGCCGATGGAAATAAAGATTTTTATTGGGAATGTGGAAAATTGAAAAACAATAAAGGATTTAAAATAGTATATTTAACAGGAATACCCAACAAATAAATATAGAATGATAAAAGATTTGAAACAATACGAAGTATGGTTTATAACAGGTAGTCAGCACTTATATGGTGATGAAACTTTAAAACAAGTAGTTGCAAACTCTAAAGTTATTGCCAGTGCATTAAATGACAGTGCGTATGTACCAGTAAAAATTCAATTTAAAGAACTGGTGACAACACCCGATGAGATTTATAAAGTTTGTGAAGAAGCAAATAGCTCAATAAACTGTATAGGGGTTGTTCTATGGATGCATACATTTTCACCTGCTAAAATGTGGATCAGGGGATTAAGCATTTTAAATAAACCTTTTTGCCATTTACATACACAATTCAACACCGAAATTCCCTGGAAAGATATCGATATGGATTTCATGAATCTTAACCAATCTGCACATGGAGATCGTGAATTCGGGTTCATGGTCACAAGAATGCGAAAAAACCGCAAAATTGTTGTAGGTCACTGGAAGGAAAAAGAAGTTCAGCAAAAGGTTGGTAACTGGACAAGGGTGGCTGCCGGATGGAATGTGTTTAAAAAAATGAAAGTAGCAAGGATTGGAGATAATATGCGCGAGGTGGCAGTTACAGAAGGCGATAAGGTAGAAGCACAAATGCGTTTTGGATTTTCAGTTAACGGATTTGGTTTGGGAGATGTGGCAAAATTTGTTGATGCTGTTTCTGACGGAGATATCAATAAATTAGTAGATACCTATATAAATACCTATGAAATCCCTGAAGGGATAAAACAAAGTCCTTCACTTAAAGAAGCCGCACGTATTGAAATTGGATTGCGGGCATTTTTAGAAAATGGCAATTTTGAAGCGTTCACTGACACATTTGAAAACCTTTACGGACTAAAACAACTTCCCGGAATTGCTGCACAGCGGCTCATGGAAGAAGGGTACGGTTTTGGTGCTGAAGGCGACTGGAAAACAGCGGCTTTATTAAGAGCAATAAAAGTAATGGACATGGGACTAGAAGGAGGATCCTCATTTATGGAAGACTACACCTATGATTTTCGAAAAGGAAAGACCAGGGTTTTAGGGGCACACATGCTCGAAATTTGTCCTTCTATAGCGTCTGAAAAACCAAAACTGGAAGTACATCCTTTGGGAATTGGCGGAAAAGAAGACCCTGCACGATTGGTTTTTAATACAGCATCAGGCCCGGCAATAAATACTTCATTGGTAGATATGGGGAATAGGTTCAGACTACTTATTAACGAAGTTGAGGCCATTTATCCGGAAAATGATTTGCCTAAATTACCCGTTGCAAGGGTGCTTTGGGACGCAAAACCAAGTATGGAGGTGTCCGCGGAGGCATGGATTATTGCAGGAGGTGCACACCATACGGTATTCAGCAAAGCAGTAACCACTGAAATGATGGAAGATTTTGCCGAAATGGCCGGAATTGAATGCGTAATTATAGATAATGACACAAATATCCGTAGTTTTAAGGAAACCATTAGAACCAATGAAGTGTACTATCATTTGTTTAATAATAAAATGTAAATAAGCATCACCTCCATTAATAAACAGTTATTTATGAACCCGCTGCTGCAGGCAGTTCTTGTCAATAAAAAAAGAAAAATAGGATAAGTAAACAAATATTAAAAACATGAAAAAACACTTAATAAAAACAATGTTCATAGTTGCAATTGCTATGGCAAGTTGTAAATCAGAAAAAAAAGAGGAAAAGATTGAAGAGCCTGTTCAGGCTATATCCAGTGAAAGTTTTGGTTTTACAGAAGACAGTACAGAAGTAAAGAAGTTTACTTTAACCAATAAAAACGGACTGAACATGGAGGTCATAACTTATGGAGCCATAATTACATCCCTCGAAACTCCTGATAAAGATGGTAAGCTTGATGATATTGTATTAGGATACGATAATCTACAAGGCTATATAAACAACAATCCCTATTTCGGAGCCATTGTAGGGCGTTACGGCAACAGGATAGCCGAGGCTAAATTTTCTATAGACGACTCGGTATACACCCTGGCTGCTAATGATGGAAAAAATCATTTGCACGGTGGGATAAAAGGCTTTGATAAAGTTGTATGGGAGGCTTCGGAAATAAATGATGACAATGGTGTTGGATTAAAACTAACATATACTAGCGTAGACGGAGAAGAAGGGTATCCTGGAAATCTTGATGTTTCAGTTTTCTATACCTTAAATAATGATGATGAACTTGAAGTACAATATCACGCTAAAACCGATAAAAAAACAGTTGTTAACCTTACTCAACACACTTATTTTAACCTCACCGGAATGAAAGAAGATATATTAAATCATGAGGTTATGATTAATGCATCTCGAATAACTCCTGTAGACAGTACACTAATTCCGACAGGCGAATTTATGCCGGTTGAAAATACACCTTTTGATTTTACTACTGCTAAAGCAGTGGGCAAAGACATCAATGCAGATCATGAGCAAATAAAATTAGGAAACGGATATGACCACAATTGGGTTTTAAATGAAAGTGAAGATAAAATGACCCATGCTGCAACACTTTCCGAAACAAAAAGTGGCCGTATCGTAGAAGTATATACTACAGAGCCGGGTATTCAATTTTACACGGGTAATTTTTTAAATGGAAGAATAACTGGTAAAGATAGTGTGGTATACAATCACAGGTACGGATTATGCCTGGAAACACAACATTATCCTGATTCTCCGAATCAGCCTGATTTTCCATCAACAATCTTAAACCCGAATGAAGAGTATTTAACGGTTACAAAATTTAAATTTACAACCACAAACAGCCGGATAGACTAAACTCATGAATTCTGTCATAAATCATTTGTAGGTCTCCAGGGCAATTGCCCGGGACTTACTTGAATTTAAACAGGCGTAAATTAGCGCATCAATCACAACTAAAATCATCATTTATGGTGATTTAAATACCAACTTATTAAGCAATATTTGCAATTGAAAGAGTATTGAGTATTGTATGAATGGATTAGAATAAAACTTGTTATATGGAAGAAAATGAAAAAATATCCGGTGCATTTCTGGATTCCCTTAAAAGGAACAACAATAAAATCCGGGAAGATAGAGCTACCGCAATTGTTGAAGACGCACAAATTATTTACAGAAGGGAAGTTGAAGATATTGCATTGCAAATAAAGAAATTAAAGCGTGAGCAGGAAAATATGCTCGATATGAGCCCTACACATGCTGACAGTCTCGTTTTAGCTTCTGATTTTGATGCAAAAGAGTATGTAACAAAAGATTTGGAACTGGCTGTAAAGATTAGAAATTATACAATTAAGTTAGAATTGGCAGTTGAGAGGTATAAATACTTATTTGATAAAACTATAAATATATAATATGGGATCAGGAAGATTTTCTTATGAAGCGTATACTAGAATTAAAACCTCTAAATCTTACGATAATAAATCGAGAGATCAGATTTTTGAAGCAAGACAAATAGATCCTGAAATGGACCCTAAAAATATTACTATAAGAGAATCCAGGGATTCTGACGAACATCCCGAAAGTGTCTCTATTATAATTGGCCTGGATGTAACCGGGAGTATGGGTTTTGTTCCTGAAGATATTGTTAAAAACACATTGCCCGATTTAGTAGGCACCATTATGGAAGCAGGGATACTTCACCCACAGGTATTATTTCTTGGTTTAGGAGATTATGTTTATGACCGTGCACCACTTCAGGTTGGCCAGTTCGAATCTTCTGCAGAGTTGTTAGACAGATGGCTTACCAAAGTTTACCTTGAAGGAGGCGGCGGCGGAAATAATGGAGAAGGATACAATATGGCACACTTGTTTGCCGCTCGACATACTGCTATAGATTGTTGGGAAAAAAGAAGGCAAAAAGGTTTTTTGTTTACAATTGGCGACGAGCCATGTTTAACCGAAATACCGGCCAAAGTCATTACAAATTTTACAGCGGCAGAGCAAGCTTCCACTATTAGTACTGAGAATATTATAAAAGAAGCCCAGGAAATGTATAACGTGTATCATTTGCACCTGGAACACAATGAAGTGTCAAAACTTCCACAAAGAAAACAAGGCTGGAAAGAACTCTTAGGACAAAACTTTATGGAAGTTGATGATTATTCTCAAATATCAAAAAAAATAGCCAGTATTGTTATTGATAACCTAAACAAGCCCACCTCAAACAGCGGTTCAGTGCCAGATATGTTGTAATAATGAAGGCGTCAATAGTTATTGATCTGGGTTTTGGTGATTCCGGAAAAGGTATTACGGTCGATTATCTTGCAAAACAACAACCTCAGGAATCACTGGTAATCCGCTTTTCAGGTGGCCACCAGGTTGGTCACACAGTAAAAACAAATAATTTTTTACATACCTTTTCTAATTTTGGAGCAGGAAGTTTAAGGGGTGTACCAACATATTATACCCCTGAGACAACTATTTTTCCGCCTGCTATTATTGAAGAATATAAAGTTCTTGAACCCTATCGTCCAATACTCATATTCCATCCTTTGGTGAAGGTAACCACTCCTTATGATGTGGCTTATAATATTGCCCGGGAGACTTATCTGAACCATGGATCATGTGGTGTTGGCTTTGGTGCTACAATACAAAGAAGTGAAAGCGGAGTTAATTTGTATGCAAAAGATCTTTCATATTCATGGATTTTGAATAATAAATTAAAATCAATTAAAGAATACTATATACATAAAACCAGAGGGGAATCCCCTGAAATAACTATTCTTTTTAAGGAAGAATTAGAAAAGATCAACGATAGCCTTTTTGTGAAATCTTGTGAAGAATGTTTGAATCTTTATGAAATAAAGATGCCCGATACAGCTCTGAATTACAAACATTTAATATTTGAGGGAAGCCAGGGAATCTTGTTGGATCAGGATCATGGTATTTTTCCACATGTAACCCCAAGTAACACATCCAGCAAATTGGCTTTTGATTTTTTAAGGGAAATCACCAACACGAATACTGGGCACGTATCTATTTATTATGTAACCAGATGTTATCAAACACGCCATGGAAATGGACCAATGAGCTCTGAAATACCCATTAAACTAATCAATTCAAATCAAGAAGCTAATGTTGCCAATCAATTTCAAGGAGAATTCAGGATAGCCCAACTGGACGTGCAATTAATAAATTACGCTTTAGAGACTGATAAGATCTATCATAAAGAAAATAATATACAAAAAAACCTGGTGATTACATGTTTAGATCAATTCCCCGATTTTGATATTCAAGGCTTTTTGAGTAAAACCAACACAAAATTTAACGATGTATTTGGCAGTTATTCCCCGGATTCTACAAATTTTAAATCATTAAAACTTAATCCTCTTCAGTAAAACGCTTATCTACAGGCATTACTGTTCCACAGTAATTACAGGTCCTTAACTCTTTTGACCCGTAAAAATGTTTAAAATGATCCAGAAAATCTTTTTCAATATCATGAAGCGGAAAATATACTTCATGAAGTTTATGATTACAATTCTCACAGAACCAGAGTAAACCGTCTTTGCCTTTCAGGTCTGTACGTTTACGTTCAATGACCAATCCTATAGATCCTTCAGAACGTTCGGGTGAATGAGGCATTTTTGCCGGATGTAAGTACATATCCCCGGGACCCAGCTTCATCGTTTTTTTCTTTCCGTTTTCTTGTATATGAATTTGAATGGTACCTTCTAATTGATAAAAAAGTTCTTCTGTTTCGTTGTAATGATAGTCTTTGCGGGCATTCGGACCCGCTACTATCATAACAATATAATCATCCGATTCTAAATATAAATTTTTATTTCCTACAGGAGGTTTAAGTAAATCACGGTTTTCTTCAATCCACTTATTTAAATTAAATGGTTTTTTTACAATCATAACTGTATTTCTGATTCAAATATAAAAATACTGATTTTTAGTGATAAGAAAGTTAAATTCTATTCAGTAAATTGAACCCGGATATTTATTAAATTCATACATTGTAAAATAAACAGGGTCAATGCGGTTTATACTTATACTATTTCTATTTATTTTTCTGTCTTTCGGTTGCAGGCAAACCACTGTGAATAAAGGCAATACAGACATAATAAATAGCTCTGTTGTTGGAGTGGACACCAATAATTTTGCGATTGTAATCCAT
Source organism: uncultured Flavobacteriaceae bacterium (assembly GCA_937901915.1). Taxonomy (GTDB): domain Bacteria; phylum Bacteroidota; class Bacteroidia; order Flavobacteriales; family Flavobacteriaceae; genus Abyssalbus. The sequence goes on along the minus strand of CALGUD010000038.1, from coordinate 25,540 downwards.
GGAGGGGCGGGAGCTATTTTAAAAAAAAATATGTCTTCTGAGATGGAAAAAGCATATAAAACAAAATTAGAAGAAGCAGTGAAGGCAGGCCATAAAATCCTTAAACAAGGAGGCAGTAGCCTTGATGCTGTTGAAAGGGTAATCAATATTCTTGAAGATTCACCATTATTCAATGCCGGAAAAGGAGCCGTTTTTACAAATGACGGAAAAAATGAACTTGATGCATCTATCATGTTTGGAAAAGATCTGAATGCAGGCGCCGTGGCAGGTGTGAGTAAGATTAAAAATCCAATAAGTCTTGCAAGGGTCGTAATGGAAAAATCAGATCATGTTATGTTTGCCCGCGAAGGAGCAGAAGCATTTGCAAAAGAACAGAGATTCGATTTTGTAGATTCTTCATACTTTTATACAGAAAGCAAAATAAAATCTTTAAATAAAGTCAGGGAAAAAGAAAAGAAAGAATTGAAACAAGATGATCAGGGATTATTAAATAAACCTTCTGATGATTCTAAGTTTGGTACTGTAGGATGTGTTGCGCTGGATAAAAATGGTAACCTTGCAGCAGGGACATCTACAGGCGGAATGACAAACAAACGCTGGGGGCGCATAGGCGACTCACCCGTTATTGGAGCCGGCACATATGCTAATAATAATACATGTGCAGTATCATCAACAGGTTGGGGAGAGTACTTTATCAGGGGGGTTGTTGCTCATGATATTTCGGCAATGATGGAGTACAAGCCCGCTTCGCTCAAAGAAGCAGCTACTGAAGTTATTCAGAATAAACTGCCGGCTTTAGGTGGCGACGGAGGTATAATTGCTATTGATAAACATGGAAATATTGTCATGGAATTCAATACTGACGGAATGTACAGGGCAAGTATAAATAAAAAAGGGGAATTGTACATAGGCCTCTATAAAGATTAAGTTTTTTTTGTCAACTAAAAATACATCAACCTAAAATATAATAACCCGTTATGCAAATTCAAAAGCTTTTCCTGTCTCTGTTAATTATATGTTTTGTTATTTCATGTAAAAAGAAGAGTCCGCAGGAAGAAATCCAGGAACAAATAAGCAATCTTCAGAAATATCGTGAGTATATTAGTGATGTTTCACCCGGAACCATATCGGCACATTCCGATGTTCGGGTTGTGCTAAGACAGCCGGTTGAAGGCTGGACAAATGAGATGGAATTGCCTTCAGGACTGTTTACAGTAAAACCTCGTGTAAAAGGAAAAGTTGTAGCACTAGACAACCAAACCATTGCTTTTATTCCCGAGGAACCTTTAAAGCAGGATACAGAATACAATTTTACACTCGATTTAGAAGAAATTATACCGGATATACCCTCTGAATTTGAGGAATTTACTTTTATGGTTAAAACCATTAAGCAGCAGTTTAATGTAACCAGTGGCGGAATACAGTCCTACAGTAAAGATTGGCAATATATAGATGGAATATTACGAAGCAGCGACCAGTTAGATTTAGAAACTGCAAAAAAGCTTTTAAAAGCAACACAAAAAGACAAAGAATTAAAAATAAAATTTAATGAAGGTGTTCAGTCGGGAACACAAATGGCATTCAAAATTGATAGTATACGAAGATTCGAAGAAGACTCGCAAATTGAAATTTCATGGGATGGAGGTCCGTTTAATATTGATTCTAAAGGCAATGCATCTGTAAACATTCCCGGGAAAAGCAATTTTTCAGTAATTGGAGTGAATGTTTTTGATGGAGCAAAACAATATATAGAAATAAATTTTTCTGACCCTTTAAAAAAGAACCAGAATTTTGATGGCTTGGTTGTGTTAGAAAACTCTAAGAATATGAAGTTTTCTGTAGATGGAAATATCTTAAAGGCTTATCCGGGAGCAGAAATTACCGGCACGGCTTTATTAGAAATTTTTCAGGGCATACAAAGCAATGATGGCTATAAGCTAAAAAAAATGTTTAGTGAACAGATAGCTTTTGAACAACTTAAACCTGAAGTTAGGTTAATGCAAAGTGGTACAATTCTGCCTTCATCCAATAATCTTAAAATAAATTTTGAAGCCGTAAGTTTAAAAGCTGTAGAGGTTAGAGTTATACGAATATTTAAAAACAATGTGCTTCAGTTTTTACAAGCAGACAACCTGAATGGTAGCAATGATTTAAAACGTGTTGCTCGTCCTATAGCAAAAAAAACCATTCAGTTGCAAACTGATGTTTCTCAAAACAACGGTAAATGGAGAGCGTATGCTTTAGACCTTAAAGAAGTTATTATTCCAGAACCGGGAGCGATTTACAGGGTCGAATTCTCTTTTAACAGGAGTCATAGTGCATATAAGTGTGGAGATGATATAAAAATTGAAGAGGAAGAAGATACAGAAGAGAATTTTGATGAAGAAATTGCCGAATCCAGCTATTGGAATGAAATAGAAGGATATTATGAAGATGGTTATTACTACGGGTACGACTACAATTGGGAAGAACGTGAAAATCCTTGTGATAATTCCTACTATTATGACAAGAAGGTAGGAACCAATGTACTCGCATCAGACCTTGGCGTTACTATTAAGAAGGGTGCGAACAATTCATATTTTGTAAGTGTAAACAGTATTGTTAACACCATGCCTTTATCAGGCACCAGGGTGATATTCTACAACTATCAGCAACAGGAATTAGGTAATGTTACTACTGATGAAAAAGGGACTTCTATTTTTGATGCCCAAAGCCAGGCTGCTTTTGCTATAGCGGAAAGAGGAAATGAAAGAACATACGTAAAATTAAGCGACGGAAATGCGCTTTCAGTAAGTAAGTTTGATGTTTCAGGGGTTAAACTTCAAAAAGGTATTAAAGGGTTTATCTATGGTGAAAGAGGTGTATGGCGCCCGGGCGACACCTTGTTTTTATCTTTTATGTTAAATGACGCGGACATAAATTTACCCGACAACCATCCTGTGAAATTTGAATTGAGAGATCCCTATGGTAAGGTTACACATCGGGAAGTCCGGACTTTTGGCATTAATAATATTTACAATTTTCCTGTAGAAACAAGCGAGAATGCACCAACAGGTAATTGGTTGGCTAAAGTATCAGTAGGTGGGGCTACTTTTTCAGAGACTATTAAGATAGAAACCATAAAACCAAACCGTCTTAAAATTAAAGCCGATTTTGAGGGTGAAATACTCTCAGGATCTAAACCTGTTCAGGGAAATCTTGAAGTAGCTTGGTTGCACGGAGCAGTAGCTAAAAATTTAAAAGCAGATATACAGGCAAAATTTGCCGAACTAAAAACCAGGTTTCCAAAATACGATGATTACACTTTTGATGATCCTACCAGAAGGTTCTCTTCAGAAGAGCAAACCGTTTTTGACGGTTCAATTAATAGTGAAGGTAAGGCATCGTTTAGCTTAACACCTCAAATTTCTGAAAAAGCTCCGGGAATGCTCCGAGCTTCTTTTATTACCAAAGTATATGAAAACGGTGGTGATTTTAGTACAGACGCCTTTTCAAAAACCTATTCTCCTTATGCTACTTATGTTGGTTTATCAACTCCAAAGGGTGATGCAGGCAGGGGAATGCTTTTAACCGATGTTAAACATAATTTTGATGTAGTTACAGTCGATGAAACCGGAAACCCAAAAGCAGTAGAAGGACTAAAAGTTACAGTTTACAAGGTGAACTGGCGTTGGTGGTGGGATACTTCAGCAGACAATATATCTTCATTCAACAGCGGGGCATATAATGAAGGAATTTTTAGTACTACAGTAAATACAAACGAATCTGGAAAAGCCAACTTCGAATTTGAATTAAAATATCCCGAATGGGGCCGTTACCTGGTAAGGGTAGAAGATCCTAACGGAGGCCATGCAACAGGAAAAACAGTTTATATTGACTGGCCGGGATGGGCCGGGAAGTCCGGAAAAGGAGACCCCTCAGCGGCTACAATGCTTGTTTTTTCAACAGATAAAGAAGCTTATAAAGTAGGTGAAACAGCCATTGTTACTTTTCCGAGCAGTGGAGAAGGCAGGGCACTGGTTACCGTTGAAAATGGAAGTGAGGTTCTGGAATCAATCTGGATAACCCCTGAAAAAGACCAGACAAAGTTTGAACTTCCCATCAGGGATATCTTTACACCCAATGTGTATATTAACATTACCTTACTGCAACCTCACGCATCAACAGCGAACGATTTACCAATACGAATGTACGGACTCGTTCCAATTACAGTTGAAAACCCCGAGAAACGCTTACAGCCCGAAATCAAAATGCCCGATGTCCTTCGTCCCGAGGAAACAATTAAAATTGCTGTAAATGAAAAAACCGGAAAGGCAATGACCTATACAATTTCGATTGTTGATGATGGATTATTGGACTTGACCCGTTTTAAAACTCCAAGCCCATGGAGCCATTTTAATGCAAGAGAAGCTCTCGGTGTTAAAACCTGGGATATTTATGATGATGTTATCGGAGCCTTTGGTGGACGCATAGACCAGATATTCAGTATTGGTGGTGATGATGAAGCCGGAGGTGCTAAAAATAAAAAAGCAAATCGTTTTAAACCTATGGTGGTTCATTTAGGGCCTTTTAGCCTGGGTAAAGGCGAAACTAAATCGCATGAAATTAAAATACCAAAATATATTGGTTCTGTAAGAACAATGGTTGTAGCCGGAAATGCCGAAACAGAGGCTTATGGTAGTGCTGATAAAACTACACCGGTACGAAAGCCTTTAATGATTCTTGCTTCGTTGCCACGAAAAATTACGCCCGGAGAAAAAGTTACTTTGCCAATTACCGTTTTTGCCATGGAAAACAAGGTTAAAAATGTTACCATCAGGTTAAAAGACAATAAAGCGTTTAAGATTGTTGGTGAACCTACGCAAAGTATAACTTTTGCGCAGCCCGATGAAAAGATGGCCTATTTTGAACTGGAAGTAGCAGACTTTACCGGTATAGGTAAAGTAGAACTAGAAGCTTCAGGCAATGGTGAAAAGGCATCTTATGAAGTAGAAATAGATGTGGTGAATCCAAACCCTGTAACAACGTCAGTTCAGGATATTATTCTTGATCCCGGATCCGAACAGACCATTAGCCTCGAAACATTTGGAGTGGCGGGCAGTAATTCAGCACAAATAGAATTTTCTACCTTGCCTCCAATGGATTTTACAAGCAGGCTGGAGTTTCTTTTACAATATCCTCACGGTTGTGTAGAACAAACTACATCCGGAGCGTTTCCTCAATTGTTTTTAGCAGATATTTTTGATTTAACGGCAGATAAGAAAACCAGGGTACAGAGTAATATAAAAAGAGCTATAACCCGCCTGGCTAATTTCCAGCTTCCAAGCGGTGGTTTTTCATACTGGTCCGGGCAAAACTATGCTGATGACTGGAGTACCAGCTATGTAGGCCACTTTTTATTGGAAGCAGAGAAAAAGGGATATGTATTGCCCATCGGATTTAAATCTGCATGGACTCAATACCAGCAAAATACAGCAAAACAATGGAGAAATCTGAATAATAATTCTGACCTGGCACAGGCATACAGGCTTTATACCCTGGCATTGGCTGGTAGTGCCGATGTATCGTCTATGAATCGCTTGCGGGAAACACCAAACATTTCTAATGAAGCTAAACACAGGCTTGCAGCGGCATATGCATTAGTAGGTCAAAAAGATGCAGCAAAAGAGGTTTTTGGTAATGCAAATATTGATTTTGAACCGGTGAAAAACAATTATTATACCTATGGCTCAGTTGAAAGGAACAGAGCAATGGCCTTAGAAACACTTATTTTACTCGATAATAAACCGGCTGCACAGGAACTTTCCAAAACAATTGCCAAATCTTTGAGTGATAGAGGTTGGATGAGTACTCAAACCACAGCATATTCTTTATTAGCAATGGCTAAGTTTGCAAAGTATATTGGCGGAAAAGGAGTAAATGTTACCTATAGTCTGAATGGCAACTTCAATTCAGAAAGCATAACCACCTCACTTTCGCTGGCAAACAGAAACCTGGCTATCATTGACGGGAATAACACCCTTGTGGTTAAAAATGATAAGGAAAATACGGTGTTTATAAGAGTATTGAATACCGGTATTTTACCTGTAGGACAGGAAAAAGAAGAAGTGCGGAATTTAAGTGCCCTGATATTATACAAAAACAGGAACGGCAGCCCGATTAATGTTAGCCAGTTGCAACAAGGCACAGATTTCATTGCTGAGGTCACCATTACAAACCGTAAGGGAGAAGACATCAAAAATGTGGCACTCACTGAAATTATTCCAAGTGGATGGGAAATTGTGAATACCAGGTTTACCGATTTTGGCGAATTTGCCGAAAACGATGTTACCTATACGGATATACGTGATGACCGGACAAACTTTTATTTTGATCTTGAAGCTCACAAAAGCAAAACCTTTAGGGTGTTGTTAAACGCATCTTACCTGGGCAAATATTATTTACCTGGTATTCAATGTGAAGCTATGTATGATAATGATTTTATGGTACGAACTAAAGGACAATGGGTTGAGGTAGTACAATAAGTAAAGTTGGCAGATAGCGGATCATACTCATAGTTATGTTTTAACTGTATTAGAGGTGGCCGAGGCTCTCGAAGCCACCTTTACAGTCAATTATAAATTTCCAGAAATATAAAAGTAGATTATTAAATACTTTTTAGCTTTTTAAATAATTGAACAACCTCATAATAAAAAATCACCCCGATAAAGATCGGGGTGATATATATAAAGTAAGTGCAATGTTTTCTCTTGAGAGAATGAAAATTATCTTCTAAAAATTAGAATCAGTGATTTCTGTTACCCTTAATGTATTTACCATTCCTTTTTTCTGAATTGGCATAGCTGCAAGGCTGATCATCATATCACCCTCTTGTAAAAAACCTTTTTTACAAGCTATAGTATTTACGTCTTCAATAGTCTGGTCGGTACTTACAAATTTATCATAGTAAAAAGCCTGTACTCCCCAAAGAAGGCTTAATTGGGTTAAAATACGTTTGTTTGATGTAAAAACCAATATATGTGCTTTGGGTCTCCATGCAGATATCTGAAACGCTGTGTAACCACTATTTGTTAAGGTAGAGATAACTTTAGCATTAATTTCATTGGCCATTGCCGCTGCATGATAGCAAACAGATTTTGTAATGTATCTTTTGGTTTTTATATGAGGCGGTTCCTGGGGCACTTTTATAAGGTGCGAATGTTCTACACTGTTAATAATGCTTGCCATTTTTTCAATAACCTGCACAGGGTATTTCCCAACAGAAGTTTCTCCTGACAGCATCACCGCATCTGCACCATCCATTACGGAGTTTGCAACGTCGTTCACTTCGGCGCGGGTTGGAGTAAGGCTGGTGATCATGGTTTCCATCATTTGCGTTGCAATAATTACAGGAATCCTTGCTTTTTTAGCTCTTAATACCAACTGTTTTTGAATAAGAGGCACTTCCTGGGCAGGCACTTCAACACCTAAATCCCCCCGGGCAACCATTAGACCATCACAGTATGCGACAATTTTATCTATATTTTCAACCGCTTCCGGTTTTTCTATTTTAGCAACTATAGGAATCTTTACCTCAGAATGTTGTTTTATCAGATCCTGTAAATCAATAAGGTCCTGGCTGTCGCGAACAAATGATAAAGCAATCCAATCCACTTGTTGCTCAATAGCAAAAATGGCATCCTTTATATCCTTTTTTGTAAGGGCAGGTAGGGAAATCTCTGTATTGGGAAGATTTACCCCTTTTTTTGAATTCAGCGGGCCTCCCTGAAGTACTACCGCTTCAACTTCATCCTTTTTATTTGTAGCAACAACCTGAAAAATGAGTTTACCATCATCTAAAAGGATCCTTTCACCGGGATTTACATCTCTGGGAAATTCCTTATAATTCATGTAAACACGTTTGCCGTTGCCTTCAAAAGGCTCACCTGTTGCAAATATTATTTTGTCTCCGTTCTGAACTTCAATTCCGGGCTCCATAACCCCTACACGAAGTTTTGGACCCTGTAAATCTCCTAAAATAGACACATTGTATCCATATTCTTCATTGAGTGAGCGAATCATGTCCATTCGCTCTTTCACATCATTATAATCTGCATGGGAAAAGTTAACACGAAAGACATTTACTCCTGCTTCCATCATGTCTTTTAAAACTTCTTTCGTACTGGTTGCCGGTCCTAATGTTGCAACAATTTTAGTCTTTTTATTATTTGGCATTACTTAAGAAAATTAAGTTGTTTTTAGATTTTAATTGGTTGGGATCAACTGTATAAGCAGTTATGATCTGTGGTATTTCTGTTATTTTTTTTACTACTGCCTTTTCAGGATGGAACACATGGCCATTATCGATTTTTAAAAAATAGTCAACTTTTTTGTATTCCGGTATATAATAATTTGTTCTCGTATTGCTTTTAAATATTCCTGTTTGGTCTTCTAAATCCACTCTTGAAATGTTTGATATCAAATTCCATTGGGTTTCATTTATTTCATCATTCCACTCATATAAAGAAAATGAAGTGTCTGATAATGATTTCAAGTTAAATGATAATCTCTGAAACCTTGTATTTAAATATGAATTTAAGAAGTATGCTATTCTATAATCTTCCAAAGAACAATGAATGGCGATTAAAGCATAAGAATGTTCATCAAAATCGTCTAAAAGTTTGTAGATAGCCATATACAGTTTACATGGAGCTGTAAAGATATAATTCTAGCGTAGACTAAACAACTTTTAACAGCTTCTTTCATTATTATATCACTTATTGCATGAAATTAACTATAAAATTCACTTTTTCGCATCAATTTTTTGTTGCAAAGCATAGTAACCTCTTTTGGCGGCAAGCTCTTCGGCTTTTTTCTTGGAAGTTGCCCGGGCTTTGGCAATCACTTTATTGTTTATTTCGAGTTTTACCGCAAAGTGTTTCAATTCATCATTACCTGTATCATCGTACACATCAAAATGAAAAGTTTTCTTTTCTTTCTGGCACCATTCTATAAGCAAGCTTTTATAACTTATAATTTTACCCTCAAGTTGTTCAATATCCACATACGGTTTAATAACTCTGCTACCAATAAATTCCTGGCAATATTTATATCCCAGGTCTAAATAAATGGCCCCTACTAATGCTTCAAAAACATTTCCATGGATATTATCTCCGAAATTTTCTTTAGGAATAGTACTGTCCACAAATTTTATAAGGTTAAGATCTCTTCCCAGTTCATTTAAATGCTCCCTGCTCACGATTTTAGATCTCATTTTGGTCAGATATCCTTCGTCACCGGATGGAACTTTACTAAAAAGGTAATCTGAAATGACTGCGCTCAGCATGGCATCGCCTAAAAACTCCAATCTTTCATAGTTAATGATATTGCCTTTCTCGTCTCTTCTTTTTATAGACCTGTGCGTAAATGCTTTTTTGTACAGGTCAATTTTTTTTGGCTTGAAACCTAAAATTTTTCTGACTTCTAAAAAAAAAACCCCATCCTTATCGGATTGGGAATTTGATATTTTACGAATGAACCTCATTCAGTCAGTTAATTTATTTTTTTGAAAAGTACACAAGCATTATGGCCTCCAAAACCGAAAGTATTGCTCATGGCTACTTTAACTTCTCGTTCCTGAGCTTTATTAAGGGTAAAATTCATTTTAGGGTCAATATTTTCATCTTGGGTTTCATGGTTGATGGTAGGAGCCACAATACCATACTTTATTGCCAGGATAGAAGCGATAGCTTCTATAGCTCCGGCTGCACCCAACAAGTGCCCTGTCATAGATTTTGTAGAGTTGATATTAATATTATATGCATGGTCACCAAAAACATCCTTAATCGCTTTTGATTCTGCAACATCGCCCAACGGGGTAGATGTTCCGTGCATATTTATGGCATCAACTTCATTGAGGTCTATTTCGGCATCCTTAATACAATTCAGCATTACATTTTTTGCACCTAAACCTTCCGGATGAGGAGCAGTCATATGATATGCATCGGCAGATAAACCACCTCCTGCAAGTTCAGCGTAAATTTTTGCACCTCTCGCAATCGCGTGTTCGTATTCTTCAAGAATTAATGATCCGGCACCTTCGCCTAATACAAAACCATCCCGGTTTGCATCAAAAGGCCTTGAGGCAGTTTTTGGATCATCGTTCCTTGTCGATAGGGCATGCATTGCGTTGAAACCGCCCACCCCTGCTTCGGTGACAGCCGCTTCGGAACCTCCGGTAACAATAATATCTGCATATCCCAGGCGGATATAATTCAAGGCATCGATCATTGCATTAGCAGATGATGCACAAGCAGATACAGTAGTAAAATTAGGGCCTCTGAAACCGTATTTTATAGAAATTAGTCCCGGTGCTATATCCGGGATCATCTTTGGGATAAAGAAAGGATTAAATCTGGGTGTACCATCTCCTTTTCCATAGTTGAGTACTTCATCCTGAAAGGTTTCAATACCCCCTATTCCTGCTCCCCAAATGACACCAACTCTGTCTTTATCAAGAGAATTAAGGTCTAACCCGGAATCAATAATAGCCTCATCTGAGGCTACTATGGCATATTGTGTAAATTTATCTTGTCTGCGGACTTCTTTTTTATCAATGAAGTCAGTCACAACGAAATTCTTTATTTCGCAGGCAAACTGGGTTTTAAATTTTGAAGCGTCAAAATATGTAATAGGCGCAGCACCACTAACACCATTTTTTAACCCGGTCCAATATTCTGAAATATTATTACCAATAGGTGTCAATGCTCCCAAACCTGTAACGACCACTCGCCTTAGTTTCATTTGATATAGATTTAGTGTTCTGTAAAGAAAACAATAAAGTACCAAAAAAATTTATTCATGCAAAACGGGCATGAATAAATTTTTGGTATCTTTTTTAATAGAAATTCTTACTTCGCTTCTTCTATATATTTGATTGCCTGACCAACAGTAGCTATATTCTCAGCTTGATCATCAGGAATCTGTATATCAAATTCCTTTTCGAATTCCATAATTAATTCAACAGTGTCTAATGAGTCCGCACCCAAATCGTTTGTGAAGCTTGCCTCTGGCACTACCTCGTTTTCATCTACACCCAATTTGTCTACGATAATCGCTTTTACTCTTGATGCAATGTCTGACATAATTTTTTTAGTTTTAAAATTTAAATCGTTGGCAAAAATAAAAAACTTTAATTGAAAAAAGTGTTTTAAAAGTAAAATGTGTTTTAAAGTTAGTAATTTTTCATTCAACTAATTCATTTTTAGCTTCAGATTGTGAATATTTATTCTTTTTTTTGTGCTCGTAACAACTGAATTAGCCTTGTAAATGAAAAGAATTGTAATTTTTGCTTCGGGTTCCGGAACTAATGCTGAAAACATAATAAAATATTTTCATAAAAAGGGTAATGCAGAGGTTGTTATGGTACTTTCTAACAGAAAAGATGCAAAAGTTCTGGAAAAAGCCAACAAACATAACATCAGTACCCTATATTTTAACAAGACATCTTTTTACAATACCGATTATATTTTAGCATTGGTTGAAGCAGCTAAACCTGATTTAATAGTTCTGGCAGGATTTTTACTGAAACTTCCCGAAAATATTCTGAATGGATTTAAAAATAGAATAATAAATATTCATCCTGCGTTATTACCTAAGTATGGAGGCAAAGGTATGTATGGAATGAACGTTCACAACGCGGTAGTAGAACATAAAGAAAAAGAAACAGGTATCACTATTCATTATGTTAATGAGCATTATGATGAAGGGACAATTATCTTCCAGGCCCGTACTCCTGTAAAAAATTCAGATTCTCCCGAAGATATTGCAAAAAAAGTACATACTTTAGAATATGAACACTTTCCTAAAATCATAGAAAAACTCCTGTATGAATAATTTTGACGTATATATATATACAGATGGGTGTTCGCGTGGGAATCCCGGACCCGGGGGGTATGGAATAGTGATGGAATGGGTAGGTAAACCTTATAAAAAAGAATTTTCGCAAGGATACAAACTAACTACTAACAACCGGATGGAACTCCTTGCCGTAACAGAAGCTTTAAAAAAACTAAAAAAAGTAGGAACTAAAGTAAAAGTTTTTACCGATTCTAAATATGTCGCCGATGCTGTTACAAAAGGATGGGTTTTTGGTTGGGAGAAAAAAAGTTTTAAAGGAAAAAAAAATCCTGACCTTTGGATAGATTTTTTAAAAGAATACAGGAAGCACACAGTTAGTTTTCAATGGATAAAAGGCCATAATAACCATTTGCAAAACGAACGTTGCGATTTTTTGGCTGTTGAAGCTTCAAAGCATCCTAATTTACTTACTGATCGAGGTTTTAACCCCGAATAAGCGTTCTTACTGGACAAAAGCATTTAAATTTTAAATTGTGAGAAAGGAAACTTTTATCTTTTTATTTTTATGTTGTTGTTTCTCCGGCTTTTCTCAGGAATGGAAATTAAAGAAAGACAAAAACGATATTCAGGTATTTATCAGGAAATTAGATTCTGCCAGTATTTATGAATACAAAGCAGTACTTGTTGCGAATTCTACACCCGAAAAAGCATTAAAAGTTATAACAGATGGTAATAATCTGTGGAAATGGAATCATCAGACATCCGAAAGTAAAACAATAAAGAAATATTCAGATAAAGAATTTGTTTTTTGGATGAAAAATGATTTCACCTGGCCTGTTAAATCCCGGGATAATGTAGTGAAGGTACATGTTCTTTTTCAGGAAAACGATACTATTAAAATTGATTTATTACCAGAACGTTCAAATCTTGTTCCCGAAAAAGAAAATTGTATTCGGATGACAGATTTTAAAGGACATTGGCTTATTATTTCCAAACCGGAAAATAAGATTGAAGTGACACAACAACTTTATGGCGATCCCGAAGGAAATTTACCAGCCTGGGCTTTAAACGCGATGCTAACAAATGCACCTTATAATACATTCTTAAACCTTAAAGAATTATTGGAAAATTAGTGACTTTTTACAATGTATTTACTTCACAATAAAACATAAATTTTGAGTTTTTCTTAGCATACAAAATCAGGTTTCACTAATAAATTTTACGTAAGTTTGCAAAAAGTTTTTATTGCTGTATGAGCAAATTAGTTATTGTAGGTACTGTTGCGTATGATGCCATTGAAACCCCCTTTGGCAAAACTGATAAAATACTTGGTGGCTCCGCACCTTACATAGGTTTAGCAGCTTCTCAGTTTGGTGTAAATTCTGCAATCGTTTCGATTGTAGGCGAAGACATGGAGCAGAAACACCTGGATATGCTTACTTCCCATAATATTGATATATCTGCTGTAGAAATAGTAAAGGATGGAAAAACTTTTTTTTGGAGCGGTAAATATCATAACGATCTTAATTCACGTGATACTTTAGAAACCCAGTTAAATACTCTCGCTGGCTTTAAGCCGGTTGTTCCTGATAATTATAAAGATGCCGAAGTGCTAATGCTTGGAAATTTACATCCGGATACGCAATTGAGTGTTATTGGGCAAATGAACAGAAAGCCAAAACTCATTATTTTAGACACCATGAATTTTTGGATGGATAATGCCTGGGATGAGTTAATGAATGTTATCTCTAAAGTTGATGTGATTGCAATAAATGATGAAGAAGCCAGGCAGATGTCTAAAGAATATTCTTTGGTAAAGGCTGCTCAGAAAATACATCAATTAGGACCTAAATACATTGTTATTAAAAAAGGCGAGCACGGGGCTTTGCTTTTTAATGGTGAAAATGTGTTTTTTGCACCAGCACTTCCGTTAGAAGAAGTTTTTGACCCTACGGGAGCCGGTGACACTTTTGCAGGAGGATTTGCAGGGTATTTAGCAAAAACAGGGGATATTTCCTTTGAAAATATGAAAAATGCAGTCATTCATGGTTCAAATTTAGCTTCGTTTTGTGTAGAAAAATTTGGTACCGAGCGAATGCAAAAGTTAAAAAGGAGTGATATTTATGCACGATTGCATCAATTTAAGGAATTAACACAATTTGAAATAGAATTATCATAATTACACGCCCTGAAATTTCGGGGCTTTTTTTATTATTTATTTGCGTTAGGCCCAATGCCACAGGATGCAGGGAAACGCCTTAATATTAAAAACATGAGCGACGCTATTAAACATGAATGCGGTATAGCCCTGGTAAGGCTTTTAAAACCGTTGGAATATTACAAAGAAAAATACGGAAGTGCATTTTACGGGATTAATAAAATGTACCTGATGATGGAAAAGCAGCATAATCGCGGCCAGGATGGTGCAGGTTTTGCAAGTATTAAAATCAATATGAAACCTGGAGAGCGATACATGAGTAGGGTACGGTCTACTCAATCTCAACCAATCCAGGATATCTTTAAACAAATAAATGAAAGAATTAATGGTGTTTTGGAAGAGAATCCTGAATGTCAGAATGATTCAACACTACTTAAGAGACATGTTCCTTATGTAGGGGAGCTTATGCTTGGCCATGTACGCTATGGAACTTTTGGTAAAAACAGTATCGAAAATGTTCATCCTTTCTTAAGACAAAACAATTGGATGCACCGTAACCTGATTGTGGCAGGAAATTTTAACATGACCAATGTAAGCGAACTTTTTGATAATTTGATCAGGCTTGGTCAGCATCCTAAAGAAATGGCCGATACTGTTACCGTAATGGAAAAAATAGGGCACTTTTTAGACGATGCTGTAGCTAAACTCTACAAACAGATTAAAAAAGAAGGTTACAATAAAATGGAAGCCTCGCCTATTATTGCGGAAAGGTTAAATGTGGCCAAAATTCTTAGGAAAGCTGCTAAAAACTGGGATGGAGGCTATGCTCTGGCTGGTTTATTGGGCCATGGTGATGCATTTGTATTAAGGGATCCGGCGGGAATAAGGCCTGCTTATTATTATAAAGATGACGAAATAGTGGTTGTAGCATCAGAAAGGCCGGTAATTCAAACTGTTTTTAATGTTCCATTTGAATCCATTTCGGAATTGGACCCCGGAAAAGCAATTATTATCAAAAAAGCAGGAGATGTGTCATTAAAACAAATACTCGATCCCTTAGAAAGAAAAGCGTGCTCTTTTGAACGCATTTACTTTTCAAGAGGGAGTGACGCAGAAATATATGAAGAACGTAAAAATCTAGGGCGATTATTATTCCCTAAAATTCAGGAAGCTATAAAAGGCGATATCCAAAACACTGTTTTTTCTTATATCCCCAATACAGCCGAAACCTCTTTCTTTGGCATGGTCAAGCAGGCTCAGGACTTTTTAAACAAGAAAAAGGAAGAGCAAATACTCAGGGAAGGTAGTTCTTTAACAAGTAAAAGGCTTCATGAAATACTTTCTGTAAGGCCCAGAATTGAAAAGGTTGCCATTAAGGATGCCAAGTTACGGACATTCATTACAGAGGACAGTAACAGGGATGATTTGGTAGCACACGTTTATGATGTCACTTATGGTTCTGTGAAACCTACTGATAATTTGGTTATCATAGATGATAGTATTGTACGGGGAACTACTTTGAAAAAAAGTATATTGAGAATACTAGACCGTTTAAACCCGAAAACGATTATAGTGGTTTCATCTGCACCTCAAATCCGGTATCCGGATTGTTATGGAATAGATATGGCAAGACTTGAAGACCTTGTGGCCTTCAGAGCAGCCTTGGAATTACATAAAGATAGGGGAACAGATGCTATAGTGAATGAAATTTATGAAAAATGTAAAACACAGTTACTATACAAAGATACAGATGTGGTGAATTTTGTTAAAGAATTGTACGATCCGTTTACTGACCAGGAAATCTCAGATAAGATAGGAGTCTTATTAAGCCCGGAAAGTATAAAAGCGGAGGTGAAAATCATTTTTCAAACCGTGGAAAACCTTCATAAGGCGTGTCCTAAAAACCTGGGCGATTGGTATTTTACCGGTAATTACCCAACACCCGGAGGAAACAAGGTAGTGAATAAAGCATTTTTAAACTTCTATGAAGGAAATAAACAGCGGGCATATTAAGCCCAGAATTAACAAATCTATAAGACATTTTAACTCATTTTTGGGTTTTTATCGCAATTACTTGGCGTATATTTGAAAAACCATAGCATAAGTAGGTTAAGTTCATGGTAAGATTTGGGGCAAAAAAGGTGGAAGCAATTCCACCTTTTTTATTTGTATGATATTTTTTTTCTTTTCTTTATTTGTGCTTAGCATGCAGTTCTGCAACCTGATCCCAGTTAATAACATTAAAGAAGGCACTGATATAATCCGGTCTTTTATTCTGGTAGTTTAAATAATAAGCATGTTCCCATACATCCAGGCCTAAAATTGGATAGCCTTCACATCCGGTGTCAGGCATTAAAGGATTATCCTGATTTGGAGTTGAACACACTTCAACTTTGCCGCCTTTGTGAACACATAACCATGCCCATCCAGAACCAAATCTGGTAGCCGCAGCTTTAGAGAAAGCATCTTTAAAAGCTTCAAAAGAGCCAAAAGCACTTTTTATCGCATCCGCAAGTTCACCAGATGGCTCACCGCCACTATTAGGGGCCATAATTTCCCAGAATAAATTGTGATTGTAATACCCTCCACCATTATTTCTAACAGCTCCATTACTCATGTCCAATCCTCTGAGTATATCTTCAATTGATTTTCCCTCAAGATCGGTTCCCGCTATAGCGTTATTTAAATTGGTTGTATAACCATTGTGATGTTTTGTGTGATGAATTTCCATAGTGCGTGCATCAATATGAGGTTCTAAAGCATCATATGCATATGGTAATTTCGGTAATTCAAAAGCCATAATTTTAATTGTTTAAGTTAATAAATCAGTGTTTGTCAAATTTACACATAAAGCTAAACAATCTATAATAATTCTATGTTAAGAACTCATAGAGTTTCACTATTTTGCAATAAAATAATCAAATTGGATACAATACAGTTTAAAATATATGATGCATCGGCAGGTTCGGGTAAAACCTATACCCTGGTAAAAGAGTATCTCTCTGTATTGCTTTCCTCCGAAAGTCCTGTTCAGGTAAAACAAATCCTTGCCATAACTTTTACCAACAAAGCGGTAAAAGAAATGAAATCCCGGGTTTTAAAATATTTAGAAACGTTTGCTTCAGAGACAGTGCTGAATACTAATGATCAGATGGCATCCGATATATGCAAGGAATTACAAATAGATTTAAAGATTTTACATCAAAGGGCTGAAAAGGTTTTAAAATTCATCCTTCACAATTATTTCTATTTTGATATTGTTACTATTGATAAATTTAATTACAACCTTTTAAAAACGTTTGCCCATGATCTGAAGCTGCCGGTTAATTTTGAAGCGGGGATTGACACTAAATTACTGTTGGAAGAGGCAGTAGACAATCTTATTGATACAGCCGGAAATGACGATTTACTTACCGGGGTTTTAATAGACTTTGCATTGACTAAAGCCGATAGTGATAAAAGTTGGGATATTTCCAGGGATCTTAAAAAAACAGCCTCACTTTTACTGGAAGAAAATCATAAAGAGCATGTTGACAAAATAAAAAGTAAAAGCTTAAATGATTTTAGAGAACTAAATCTTTTTTTAAAAAGACTTATTTCAGATGAAGAAAAAAACGTTATTAATGAAGCAAACACCTTGTTAGAACTTTTTAAGTTGAACAATCTTAATTTTAAGGATTTTCAAAGAAGCACACTTCCTAATCATTTTAAGAAGATAGCCGAGGGTAGATTTGACGGGTTATATAAAAATAAACTGGAAGAGAATATAGCAGAGGGTGTTTGTTTATATACTTCAACCCAAACAGCAGATAAAAAGGCATTAATTGATTCACTACTCCCCGAAATTTCAAGAGTTTACCATTCTATCAAAAATAAGATCCATCACGTACTTTTTCTTAAAAACTTCCAAAATAACCTGGTCCCGCTTTCACTCTTAAATTCGATCAACCGGGAATTGCAAAAAATCAAGGAAGACCAGAATTTATTATTGGTTTCCGAATTTAATAACATTATATCGGAAACCATCTCCAATCAACCAGCTCCATTTATATATGAACGTATTGGCGAAAAGTACCGACATTATTTTATTGACGAGTTTCAGGATACATCACAAATGCAATGGCATAACTTTATACCCTTAATTGGCAATGCTTTACAAGCTGAAACCCTTGACGCCAAAAAGGGAACATTAATGATAGTTGGCGATGCCAAACAAGCAATTTACCGCTGGAGGGGAGGTAAAGCGGAACAATTCATTGAACTTTATAAAAAAGATAAAAATCCATTTCATATTCCCGCTAATACACAAAGTCTACCTGTAAACTACCGGAGTTATGATGAAATAATTAACTTTAATAACCGCTTTTTTGAACATATCTCCCAATACTTATCGAATATAAACTACAGGGATCTTTATCAAAACCATAGTAAACAGGAAAGTAACAATAAAAAAGGAGGTTATATTAATTTTAGTTTTGTTGAAAATGATGAAGATGAAGTGTATTGCGAAATTGTTTTAGACCACATCCATTCACTATTAAATTCAAGCTATTCCTATAAAGATATTTGCATTCTTACCCAAAAGAAAAAACATGGTTTTGCGGTGGCTAATTTTTTAGCCGAAAATGATATTCCTGTTATTTCATCAGAATCATTATTATTAAAGAACAATGTTAAAGTAGATTTTCTGATTCAACTTATAAAACATAGTATATACCCCGATAATAAAGAAATAATTCTCAATTTAATACAATTTCTGGCCGGGAAAGAGCAAATAGAGGACAAACACTCCTATATTTTAAAATATATTGATGATATAAACGGCCTTTTCAACGAATTTTTGTTCAGTATGAACGATTTCGCCTCCCTTCCTTTTTATAATGCAGTTGAATATGCGATCATTTCATTTAAATTAAATAAGGGATCAGACGCTTATCTGCAATATTTTTTAGATGAGATATTAAATATGGTCAATAGTAAGCAGGGCTCTCATGAATTTTTAAATTATTGGGAAAATAAAAAAGAATCATTAAGCATAGTGGCTCCGCAGGAGAGTAATGCAATTAATATTATGACTATTCATAAATCTAAAGGGCTGGAATTCCCGGTAATTATTTTTCCTTTTGCCAATACAGACATTTATTATGAAATAGAACCCAAAGCATGGATGCCGGTCAATGAAGAAACGTTTACCATTTCCAATGCATTAATAGATAAGAAAAAAGAAATGGTTCATTATAATGATTATGCTGCTACTTATTATGAAGAAAGCCAGGGAAAATTAGAACTGGACCAGTTTAACGTGTTATATGTTGCATTAACCAGAGCCGTGGAGAAGCTTTACGTAATATCAAAAAAAAATATGACTGCCGATGGTAATGAAAAACTCAACACATTTTCTGGTTTATTTATAAATTTTTTAAAATCCGATGAAAAGTATAATGATGCTCAGAATGTCTATGAGTTTGGAACCATGGATAAGGCAAAAAAAAGCCTTCCTGATATTGAGTCTCAAAATATTCCTTTTATAGCTAGTGATACCTTTAATAAAAGTTTTAAAATTATTACAAAAAGTGGCTCCTTGTGGGATACAAATCAGGAAAGAGCAATTGAAAAAGGGAACTTATATCATTATATTTTATCAAAAATAAAATACGCCTCAGATTTAAGTGAAGTTATAAATGAAGTCCAAAATGAAGGTTTAATACATAATAATGAGCGGGAAATGGTCTTAAAAAAATTAAATGAAGTTATTTTTCACCCAGCCTTAGAGAAATTTTTTAACAATTTAAATATTGTACATAATGAAAAGAACATTCTCAACAAAGACGGGTCTGTTTCCAAGCCCGACAGAATAGTCATTTCACCTGAATCCGAAGTCACACTCATGGATTATAAAACAGGCAATTATTATGAAAAACATACGGTACAACTACAAACGTACGCATCTTCGCTGAGAGAAATAGGCTATAATGTTAAAAATATAATGTTGATTTTTATCAATGAGAAAATTGACATAAAATATATTTAATAACTTCTTAAAAGAATGCGTTTTTACGAATTTTTCATGCTTTTTTTTAAAAAAAATCA
The DNA here is from genome assembly GCA_937901915.1 of uncultured Flavobacteriaceae bacterium. Classification (GTDB taxonomy): domain Bacteria; phylum Bacteroidota; class Bacteroidia; order Flavobacteriales; family Flavobacteriaceae; genus Abyssalbus. The sequence goes on along the minus strand of CALGUD010000038.1, from coordinate 5,454 downwards.
CCATTTAGTATCCATATAAGCGCAAGTTTTATTGAATAAGAATAAAAAATTTATATATTTGTTTTTGTTAGTAAGTTGTAACAGCTTACATTTGTCATTAATTAACACTAAAAATTAAATATAATTGAACATGAAACATCTTAGCAAAATTTTAGCTGCTGTGTTGCTATTGGTAGCTTTGGGCAGCGTACATGCGCAAGACCAAAACAATCCATGGCAGATAAGTTTCGGTGCAAACGCAGTAGATTTCTATCCTACTAATGAGCCAGGTATGGGTCCTTATTTTGATGAATATTTTAACGTAACCGATCACTGGAATATTATTCCTTCTATTTCCTATATTGCTGTCTCTAAGCATGTAGGTAGTGGATTTTCTGTTGGTGCCCGAGGGTCTCTTAACAAAATTGACAAGGTAGGGGATTTCTCTGCAGACGACCTGTCACATTATGCAATTGATGGTACTATTAAATACAACCTTTTGGAAGGTCGTACAATAGAACCATTTATAGAAATAGGCGGTGGTTATACCTGGGTTGATGATATAGGAGCTGGTACTGTAAACGGAGGTGTAGGTTTAAACTTTTGGTTTTCAGATAATTTAGGTCTGACTGTTCAATCAACTTATAAGCATGTATTTGAAGACTATGGTGCTGTACATTTTCAGCATTTAGCTGGTGTAGCAATCAGATTTGGTGGTACTGACACTGATGGTGATGGTATCTATGACAAAGATGATGCTTGTCCTGAAGTACCTGGAATTAAAGCATTCAACGGTTGTCCTGATTCAGATGGAGATGGTATCGAAGATGCTAAAGACGCTTGTCCTAACGAAGCTGGTTCTGCTGCCTTAAACGGTTGTCCTGATTCAGATGGTGACGGTGTTGCTGATAACGTAGACGCTTGTCCTACAGTAGCAGGTTTAGCTGAACTAGCAGGTTGTCCTGATGGTGACGGTGATGGTGTTGCTGACAAAGATGACGAATGTCCTGAAGAAGCAGGTCCTGCTGAAAATAAAGGATGTCCTTTCCAGGATAAAGATGGTGATGGCGTAATGGACAAAGATGATTTATGTCCTGAAGTTGTTGGTACTGTTGCTAACAAAGGTTGTCCTGAAGTAACTGAAGCTGTTCAGAAACAATTAAACGAATATGCAAGAACAATCTTATTCGATTCAGGTAAATCTTCAATCAAAGCTGAATCTCAAGCTGTTTTAACTGATATTATCAATATACTTAAGGAATATCCTAACTCTAAATTTACTGTAGAAGGACATACTGATAGTGTTGGTAGTGATCAATTAAACAAAACCTTATCTGAGGCCAGAGCAAGTGCTGTTAAAGAATACTTAACTGCAAATGGAATTGACCAGTTCAGATTATCTTCTACCGGTTACGGTGAAGAAAGGCCAATTGCTTCTAACGATACAAGAAGTGGTAGAGCACAAAACAGAAGGGTTGAGATTAACTTAGCGAAATAAGAATTAATCACTCAACATAATTTATAATAAAACGCTCCGGAAATCCCGGAGCGTTTTTTATTTTTATTAAATGGAAAGTTTTCTCGGTTCAGTTGCTAAAGAGGTAACAGCAAAACATACGGATTTTTTAAAGCTTACGCTTATTGTGCCCGGAAAAAGAGCAGGCACATTTCTTCAAAAAGAACTGTTGTCGATCACTACAAAAACAACTTTTGCACCTCAAATAATAAGTATTGAAGATTTTGTTCAGGACCTTTCCAATATAAAACTTATTTCCAACCTTCAGCTTTTGTTTGAATTTTATGAATCTTACAAACAAATTCATACACAAGAAATTGAAGATTTTCATAGCTTTAGTAAATGGGCACAGATCTTACTTCAGGATTTTAACGAAATAGACAGGTATTTAATTCCGCAGGATCAGATTTTCTCATATTTATTTTCCATAAAAGACATTGATCACTGGAGTAACCAGGATGAAAAAACAGAAATTCAGGAAAATTATCTTAATTTTTGGAGAAAGCTCCATGAGTATTATATAAACTTTACACAGAGACTTTTAAACAAAAAGATTGGTTACCAGGGTTTAATTTACAGGGAAGCTATAGACAACATTGAGTTTTATTTACAAGGTAATGATAATCACCATGCGTTTGTAGGGTTTAATGCTTTAAACACAGCAGAGGAAAAATTAATACAGGAATTTTTGCATCATGGAAATTCTTCCATTTACTGGGATATCGATGAGGTTTTTTTAAATGATGTAAATCATGACGCCGGTTTATTCATGAGACGCTATGTAAAAGGGTGGAAGTATTTTAAAAATCATTCTTTTAATAAGATGTCTACTCATTATTTATCAGAGAAAAAAATTAAGATTGTTGGTATTCCAAAAAATGTGGGACAGGCTAAATATGTTGGAAGTATTCTTAATACCATTAAAAAAGCCGATTTAGAATCCACAGCAGTGGTTTTAGGCAACGAAACCTTACTGGCCCCCGTTTTAAATTCTATACCCAATACAATTAGCAAGGTAAACATAACATGCGGGTTCAAACTTTCAGATACACCTCTGGCATCTTTTTTTATGGCGGTTTTTGACCTTATTGAAAACCAAAATGCAGATTCATGGTACTATAAAAAAGTTGAAACTTTTTTTTCCCAATCAATTTCCAATATTTTATTCACTTCAGACAATGTGGATTACTCAAAAAGAGTAATTGCTTATATTCAAAAAGAAAATATAGTTCGGGTCTCACTAAGTACAATAACCGATATTCTACCTGCATCATTATCAGAAATTCTAAACCTGATTTTTATAAGCAAACATAAATGCACTATAGATATTATTATATCCGGGATTATATCGGTTATTTTACACATAAAAGAAAAAGTAAACGAGAATCTTACCCTCGAGTACCTGTTCAGGTTTTATGAAATATTTAATCAACTACAACTATTAAACACAACTTATAAAAGTATAGCCGATATTCAATCATTAAAAGGAATATACAATGAGCTTTTATCAAAAGAAACTGTAGATTTTAAAGGAGAACCCCTTGAAGGATTACAGATTATGGGAGTTTTAGAGAGCCGGAACCTAGATTTTGAAACGGTAATAATTACTTCGGTCAACGAAGGTATTTTACCATCGGGAAAGAGCAATAATTCATTTTTGCCTTTTGATATAAAAATCAATTACGGATTACCAACCCACAAAGAGAAGGATGCTGTTTATACCTATCATTTTTACCGACTTTTGCAAAGGGCAAAAAATATTTATTTATTGTTTAATACAGAACCCGATGTTCTTGAAGGAGGAGAAAAAAGCCGTTTTATCAGGCAAATTGTGTATCAAAACCTGCCCGCCCATGATATAGAAGAAATAATTGCCGGTCCCGAGGTACATTTTGAAACCACCCAACTTAAAGAAATACAGAAAACGCCTGAACTAATCCAAAAATTAAAGGAAATAGCCGAAAAAGGGTTTTCGCCGACATCTTTATCCAATTATGTTCGGAATCCGTTGGATTTTTACTACCAGTCGGTATTAGGCATTAAAAATGTTGAGGAAGTAGAAGAAACCGTTGCTGCAAATACTTTGGGCACAGTTATACACGATACCCTCGAAGAGTTTTATTCACCGTTAAAAGATAAAATCCTCGAAGAACAACACATTCTTTCCATGAAACCCATGGTTACAAAGACTGTGACTTCACATTTCAGCAATGTTTATAAGAAGGGCGATATCAGCAAAGGCAAAAATCTTATCATACTAAATGTAGCTATAAGATACATTGAGAACTTTCTTAATTTTGATCTGCAACGCATTAGGGAAGGAAAGTCCATTAAAATACTTGAGATAGAAAGCAACCTCAAAGTTGAAATTGATATTCCGGAGCTTGATTTCCCGGTTTATATAAAAGGAAAGGTAGATAGAGTAGAAGAGATAGATGGCGTAATAAATATTATTGACTATAAAACAGGAAAGGTAAGTAACCCGGATTTAACAATTGTTGACTGGGAGAGCCTTACAGCAGATTATAAATACAGTAAGGCGTTCCAGGTACTTTGCTATGCGTATATGATAAATACCAGCAGGGCTTTCAATAATCCTGTGGAGGCCGGAATAATTTCATTTAAAAATCTTCAGCAAGGGGTTATGAAATTTTGCACAAAGGAATCCTCCAGGGCGAGAAATAAAGATACATTTATTACCACAGACACATACCATAATTATTTGGATGAACTCAAAAAGCTCATTTTGGAAATTTGCAATTCAGAAATTCCCTTCCAGGAAAAAGAGATAGAAACAGTGAACTACTGACCTACTTTTTATCAGGCCTTGTTGGCCTTACTTCAATTTTACTAGGCAACGTACGCGGATTCATGGTAAGGAGGTCTAAAACCAGCTTACCGATATCTTCCGGTTGTATTTTCCAGGCATCGGCCTCACTGGGCACATTATTATTAAAATGTGTAGCAACCGATCCGGGCATAATGGTAGAAACTTTTATGTCATATGGTCTAAGATCCAGCATTGCAGCCTGGGTGAATCCAACCAGTCCGAATTTAGATGCATTGTACCCGGCTCCGTTTGGGAAGAAGTTCGTGCCGGCCAAACTGGCAATGGTAATAAAATACCCATGAGATTCCTTTAACGCGCTTACAGCGCCTCTGAGAGTGTAAAAAACACCTGTTAGATTTGTGTTCATCATCTCATTCCAATCGCTTATGTCTAATTCATCTACAGGTGCATAATGACCTACACCTGCATTGGCAATCACCACGTCTAATTGTCCCCATTTATTCAGAATTTCTTTTGTTGCTTTTTTTTCATCTTCAAGGTTACTCACATCAGATTCCAGGGCAAGAACCCTATCCTGTGTGGTGCTTAATTTTGATGTAGCTTCTTTAGTTGTTTTTATATTTCGTCCACTTATGGCAACCCGCATACCAGCATTCAGTAAAACTTCGGCAACTCCGTATCCTATGCCTTTTGTACCTCCTGTAATGTATGCTACTTTATCTTGTAAACTCATGATGATTAAATTTTTTATGAAGATAAAAATTACTGAAGGGAATACAGAAATGTAAAGCGTTATTGTTTTCTTAAATGTGGGTATTAAGTTACTGGGTTAATTGAGTTATTGAGCTTGGGATTTGGTGCTTGGAATTTTGTTTAATTGTTTAACCGTGTAATCGTGTAATCGTGTAATCGTGTAATCGTGTCTGATGTTAATTTCAACAGTTAAATTAGTTAATTTAATTGAAAATCCTCCTTGGTAACTCGTAATTTTTGGGCCGCAAACTTGCCTGCCGAAGGCAGGTTCACGAATATTTGGGTTATAAGGTTAATTCTGGAATGTGGGATTTGGCACAGAATCTTAATATTAAAAGCTCCTTCCCCTTTCCGATAACCCCTAAAATCCGTAAGTCTGTCTTGAAATTATTTTTTGACAATTTCTAAAGTTGAA
>CALGUD010000037.1 GCA_937901915.1 uncultured Flavobacteriaceae bacterium | reverse complement strand
CATTGTTGGGTATGTGTGAACTCATGGATGACTAAGGTTACAGCCCAATTTTTACTGTCTGAAGCTGCCACTTCTGTACCGATATATACCGTATTATCATATATGGTACCACCGGAATTATTTTTACCAACACAAAAATAAATGTCACCATCCCGAAAACCCGGATAAAGCTTTTTAAATTTTTTGATTCTTCTTTTAACTAATTTTTCTTGTGATAAGACTGACAGTATTAAAGACCTCTTTTGGATGAGACTTTGCTTTTCCTTTTCTATAAACTTTCTCAATTCCTCTGCGTTTCCCCCTCTAAGCTCTATAAATCTATTTAATCCTTTTGAAGCAGATTCTATGTATATTTTTTTGATGTATTCAATCTGTTTTAAAGTATCCTTGGTTGTTAAAACACTATCAAATGCCTGATAAAACCGTGGTAAATCTTCTGTATGCAGATTTATCTGAGCAATCAACATGGGAGAGCCATTAAGAAGTAGAATGATGGTTATTATCCTAAAAACTATTGAATTCATTTATTGATGTTCAACTTTGTTAAATGTAACTTTTGCTAAAAATAGCCAAAATTTTTAGATGTCGGATGTCGGGCGTCCGATGACGGATTTTTGATTTATGAAGTACGATTTACGAAGTACGAAGTTAGAAGTTTGTACCCTATATAAGCTGACGTTTTAATACCCGGAAGCCGTTTTAGCAAATCTTTTTTCTTTTGTCTTACCTCTTGTGTCTTGCCTCATGCGTCCGATGATGGATGTTTGATTTAGGATTTCTGATTTGGGATTGATGATTTTTGAAACATGCTTCCCTGAATAGAGTTGACCGTTTTAATCCAATTAACAATTAATAGCAACACGATTCAACGGTTAAACGATTACACGATTAAACGAATTCAAATCCCAAGCACCAAATTCCAATTAAAAGTGCAGAGTGCAGAGTTATGAGTTGATTTTTAAAGTACAAATCTCTATTTTCTATTCTCTAATCCCTAATCACAAACTCCCAAACCAATTAACATTAACAATTAACAGCCTTTTTAAAATATTTCGTATTTTGAACCCGCTTCCGGATTTTTTCTAATTAAAATTATTCTTTAATAACTAATGCAATCGATTGCTATATGAAAAAAACAGATTCTTCCCGACGTGATTTTATAAAAAAAACTACCTTAACAGGAGCAGGTATAACCATTGGGGCTATGGGTTTTCCGGCCAGTAGCTATGCCAGTATTATCGGTGCCAATAACAAAGTAAATGTGGGTATTGTGGGCTTTTCAAACCGGGCAAAATTCACGCTTATTCCGGCAATACTGGAGCATTCTAAAGAACTGAATTTCGAATTTTCAGCAGTTTCCGATATCTGGAATAGACGAAGAGAAGAAGGTGTGGCTTTTATCCAGGAACAAACCGGAAAAAAAATTAAAGCCGTGAGAAACAATGACGAATTGTACGAACGGAAAGATGTGGATGCCGTAATTATCAGTACAGCGGACTTTCAACATGCCCTGCATTGTAAAGAAGCTGTAGAAGCCGGAAGGGATGCCTATTGCGAAAAACCATTTGCTGAAACTATGGAAGATAACCGTGCCGCAAGGGCAGCTGTGGAGAAATCCGGTAAAATTGTGCAAATCGGTTCACAGAGACGGAGTGGTACTAACTATCATGCCGCCAATGACTATATCCGCTCAGGAAAGTTTGGTGATATCGTCATGGTAGAAATGAACTGGAATGTAAATCAGCCGGATCGGTGGAGACTCCCTCAGCTTACCAAAGAAATTAAGGAAAGCGATACAGACTGGAAACGTTACCTCATGAACCGGCCCTATGAAGAATGGGATCCGAGAAAGTACCTGGAGTACCGGTTGTTCTGGCCGTATTCTTCCGGAATTCCCGGGCAATGGATGTCCCACCAAATCGATACCGTACACTGGTTTAGCGGTTATGACCATCCCCGAAGTGTATCGGCAAACGGAGGCATTTACCTCTGGAACGACGGAAGGGAAAATTACGATACCATGACAGCAGTATTTGATTATGGCCCTGCCGATGATAAGTCCAAAGGCTTTCAGGTAGTGTATTCTTCCCGATTTACCAATTCGGCCGGAGGTGTAAAAGAGATCTATTATTCGAATGGCGATGAGTTAAACCTTGATACCAATAAAGTAACTCCCAACGGAGGGCTTGAAGAATACCACGCATCAGCCATGGGAATGAAACCTAATTTACTGCCCGAAACTACACTTGCAGAACAGGCCAAGGCAGTAACCAGTGCCAATACAGGAGTAGATCATATGACATACGCACACGTAAGGAACTGGATGGAATGCGTGAGGAGCAGA
>CALGUD010000036.1 GCA_937901915.1 uncultured Flavobacteriaceae bacterium | reverse complement strand
CTAAAAACATCGATAAATACTATGTTGGAGAGACTGAAAATCCTCAAAATAGGCTCAAACAGCACAATGAGCATTATTTTAAAACAAATTTCACTAAAGCTGCTGCTGATTGGGAACTTGCATTATCTTTTCAATGTGACACAAAAGAGGATGCTGTATTTTTAGAAAGGTTCATTAAGAAAATGAAAAGCAGAAAATTTATTGAAAAAGTTGTACAAGATCCTGAAATCCTGAATAGTATTTTAAAAAAATAATGTGTCCCTGGTTCCCCCGAGGAATCGGGGCTGGAGGCACCACCAAGTTAAAGTGCAACCCTTTAAAACCTAGTTTTGAAGGGTTTTTTATTTTTATAATATGCATTTTCTATACATCATATACTCTAAAAACATCGATAAATACTATGTTGGAGAGACTGAAAATCCTCAAAATAGGCTTAAACAGCACAATGAGCATTATTTTAAAACAAATTTCACTAAAGCTGCTGCTGATAACTATTAATTCTGTTGTTATAAAATAGTAAATTTTTTAATACCTCAACACAGATATTTCCCCTTTATTATAAGGGTTTTCACTCTTGTCCATTTTGACCCCTACCGATACATTTGGAATATCAACATGCCGGCATGCATGAAGTATAACTAAACCACCAGGTATGATCTACGAGACATTACACATACTCAGAGAACAAGTAAATAATTACCTTAAAATTTTTGATACTAACAACTCTCTGGTATTGGGCAATGTAGCAATGCTGGAATCTTCTGCTGACGATCCCAATACTCAACAGATGGCCAATACCAATATTCTTTCATTACTAAATATTGAGGAAGAGACTACTCTAAAAAACAAAGGGAACCGTACTATTAAAAATGGAGAAGTTTATTATAAAAACGATCCAGTGCCTTTGAACTTATATTTATTGTTTAGCTGTAATAGAAGCACGTATGAATTTTCACTTCAAAGCCTCTCAAAAATTATTGAATTTTTTCAAGGTAAAAAAGTGTTCACACATACTAATACTGTATTTACAAAGAGTACATCTGCATTAAGTGATGTAAAAGAATTTAAGTTTATAGTAGACCTCTATACACCCACTTTTGAAGAAATGAATTATGTATGGGGAACTTTGGGTGGCAGACAGCTCCCATCAGCTCTCTATAAAGTCACACTTTCCCATATAGAAAGAGAAGCTTATTCAGGAAGAGGAAACCTAATTACGGAAATAAACGGAACATTAAATACGAACTAATGTCATTTCAAACCTTATATAAAACCCTTTTTGATCTTACCATTCATCATGGATATTTTCTTGATGATGGTGAAAGCAAATTTAATTTAATGACTAACGATGAGAAAGATGACCAACTAAAAAATTATGATTTTTCTTCATTTTTAGAAATTATTCCTTCTTTGGAAACTAAACTTAAAATAAAAAATTTAAGATTTTTCGTTTCCTACCTCCCAACTGGTATTAAAGTACTTACTAAAGTTGATGTTAGTAATAATATAAAACCTTTTATTCCCATTTCTTTGGATACTACCCTTACCCTCTTAATAAAAGTTAAAGATTTTCTGTTTGAGAACTATACAAATTTAGATGTTGATAAACACCTATTATATGCTTTCACAAATAAAAGACCTGCAACTGAGGCTATTGGTTTTCCTAATATATCTCTATTTGGTGATACAACATTGATTGATAATAGTTTTATAACAATTGAAGACACTACTACTGATATACTTAAAACCTTAAATGTGAATGAAAAATTAGGATTGTTTGGAATTATACAACTCAGCATGCAAGGTGATGCGGTACAAATGAACATCTTAAATAATTCTGCCGAGCTACTCAATACCCCTCCTCATTTTAAAATTCATTTTGATAACCGGAAAACTTTTTGGAAATACCTAAAATCAGATTCGTCTTTTGAAGTTGAAACTCAAACCGAAAAACCACTTACAAAATCGGGATTTATTGAGATTGACCCTGCGGTAGACTTTAATGCTCCTCCTCCTGAGGCTGCAGATTACAAATATCCTAACCCCACTCCCTCAATTATTAAGAAAGAAATAGTTAAAACATATTCAGAAATCTTTATTTAAAAACAAGCAATTATGGCAACCACTTACAAAACCCCTGGTGTTTATGTAGAGGAAATCACCAAGTTTCCTCCATCAGTAGCTCAGGTAGAAACAGCAATCCCTGCCTTTATTGGATATACCGAAAAGGCAACCAATAAACTAAGAGGGGATTTAAAATTAGTCCCAACCAGAATTACTTCTATGTTGGATTATGAAACCTTTTTTGGTTTTGCAAAACCCGAAACCACCATCAGTGTAAAAATAACGGATGCTGTTGCAAACGGTGTTCAAGAAAGATCAATCGTTGTAGATCAACCCACAAATAAACAACCGTTCCTTATGTACTATTCATTACAGATGTATTTTGCAAATGGTGGCGGACCATGTTATATAATTTCAGTAGGAAGGTATGGCAACGACTTAGATGAGAGTGATTCTCAGGTGACGACTATTAATAATAGTGATGCTTTAAAGGACGGTTTGAATGAGTTAGAAAAAGTAGATGAACCTACTTTGATATTGTTTCCAGATGCTACAAGAGTTTCTTCCATAACTCCAACAGATTTTTATGGATTATATAACGATGCATTAAATCAATGTAACAAACTTCAGGACAGGTTTACCATTATTGATACCCTGGATTATGACGGTACAAGTCCTACAGATCCTAATATTGCAGAACTTAGAAATATAATAACTTCAGAAAAAGATTTTGCTAAATACGGGGCTGTTTATTATCCGTTTTTAGAGACAATCCTGAATTACCGGATTGATCCTCAAAAAGTAATCATGAGCCATATAAATGAGGCTGATCCGCAGGCAAGTACCGTGATTATGGGAAATTTAGCAGCAATGAATATCGAAAATGATGTTCAAACCATTGTAAATGAAACCGGGGCTTTTGGAACTACATTTGAAGGTAGCCTGGTTGAGGCGTTAACGTTCCTTTACGATGCCGCTACAGGTTTTAATTTAGGTGCTGCAGATCCTGCCAATAAAAACTATGATGCTCCAAGACCCTTAACTTTACATAACAATCTTAAAACTCTTTTGGTTAATCTTGAAAGTTTACTCAAAACCAAAGAGGATACAAATATAGAAGCCAATGCAGCCATATCCGCATTAGCGGATGAAATTCCAGTTTTCAATACATCAGGTATCACTACAGCATTAACCAATTTCAATAATCTCTTTGAAGGAGATGATAAGATTGAAGACATATATAATTCCCTCAAAAAATTAAATGAAAATCTCAAAAAGAATATTGAGGATAATAATGCAGTAAAGATAGCCAATCTCATTGATAACAATACTTTAAACATACTTGATGAAATTGAAAAACTAATAACTGTAGCCGATTTAGATAACCCAGCTGATTCAGATACCACATTATTTGATGATATAGTTGCAAATTGGAACACTCTCAGAGATGAAATTATAGACAACGATTTAAACGATGGTATACCAGAGGATATCACTTTAGATACCAACAATGGTGAACTCCACGGCAGAAGCCTGTCTGCTATTCAGCAAATAGATAATGCTACTTACAATAAAATATTAACCGCCATAGCTAATCTTCCATTAACATTACCTCCAAGTAGCACTATAGCAGGCGTTTATGCCAGAGTAGATAGTGACAGAGGTGTATGGAAAGCTCCTGCCAATGTGAGTTTAAACTATGTAATAAAACCCACAGTAAAAATCACAAATACCCAACAAGACGGTTTAAATGTGGATACGGTGGCAGGCAAATCTATAAATGCCATTAGAACATTTACCGGAAAAGGTACTTTAGTTTGGGGAGCCAGAACTCTTGCAGGGAACGACAATGAATGGAGGTATGTACCGGTAAGAAGGTTTTTTAATATGGCCGAAGAATCCATTAAGAAAGCCACAGAACAATTTGTTTTTGAACCTAATGATGCCAATACCTGGGTTCGTGTGAGAGCTATGATTGAAAACTTTTTAATACTTCAATGGCGTGCAGGTGCTTTAGCAGGTGCAAAACCCGAACAGGCATTTTATGTGAGGATAGGATTAGGGCAAACCATGTCGGCCATTGATGTTCTCGAAGGAAGAATGAATGTAGAAATCGGTATGGCAGTAGTTCGTCCTGCGGAGTTTATCATACTTAAGTTTTCTCACAAAATGCAGGAAGCATAATTAATTTAAATTAAAAATATAAAAACATGAGTTATCCATTACCAAAGTTCCATTTCTCGGTAGACTGGGGAGGAACACAAATAGGTTTTACAGAAGTATCCGGTTTAGATATAGAAACTGAGGCTATTGAATACAGGCAAGGCGCCAGTCCGGAATATCATAAAATTAAAATGCCCGGGATGCAAAAATTTTCAAACATCACGCTCAAAAGGGGCACTTTTAAAGGCGATAATGAATTCTTCACCTGGTGGAATACTGTAAAACTTAACACTATTGAAAGAAGGGATGTTACTATTAAACTTTTAAATGAAGAACATGAGCCTGTAGTGACATGGAAAGTTAAAAATGCATGGCCAACTAAAATTCAACCTACCGACTTAAAAAGCGATGGAAACGAAGTTGCCATTGAGTCTATGGAATTAGTGCACGAAGGTTTAACAATTCAAAATGATTAAAAATGAGCACTTATTATCCGCCTGTAGGATTTCATTTTCTGGTTGAGTTTAACGGACTCGATACAAAAACAAATGATCATGAATTTCAATCGGTTTCGGGCCTTTCGGTGGATATTGAAACTGAAGAGTTTGCCGAAGGCGGAGAAAATAGGTTTAATCATAAGTTCCCTGTAAAAACCAAATATCCTAACCTGGTTTTAAAAAGAGGGGTACTAGTTGATTCTAAAGTAATCAAATGGTGCAAAGATGCTATTGAGAATTTTGAATTTAAACCTATAGACCTCACTATAAAACTTTTAAACGGAGAACACGAACCCTTGTTAACCTGGAATATAGTCCATGCTTTCCCTGTAAAATGGAATGTTGACGACTTTAACGCCCAAGAAAGTAAACTAGTAATCGAAACTTTTGAATTATCATATAATTACTTTAAAACTATTTCATAATGCCAATAGAAATCAGGGAATTACACATTAAAATAAACGTTGATGAAGGCAATAAGCAACAGGCTTCTTCCAGCTCTTCCAAAAAAAAGGAAGATAAAAAAGATATGGTTGCTGAGTGTGTAGAACAAGTTATGGAAATACTTCAAAGACAAAAAGAACGGTAATGGGGCAGGGTGAACTTAAAAAATTAAAGGTGGTAGCATACAGCGATCCGGAATTTAATGATAAAGTGGCAGATGGTGAATTTGGCACATTGTTAAACCCTGAAAAGTATGTCTACAAGTATAAAATTGAGCAGAATGAAGATCAAGCTGCCGGTACAAGTGCTGTAGCCCCAAAATTCAATAAGCAATTACCCGAAAATCTTGAGTTAGATTTCGTTTTTGATCGTACCGGAATTATTGCCGGCTTTGAAAGTACTGATGATGGTATTATAGATGATCTTGAAAAATTTAAAAATGTAATCCTTAACTATAATGGCGATGAGCATAAACCCAATTATCTGATTATTTCATGGGGGAGCCTTTTGTTTAAAGGCGCTCTCACTGAAATGGATATTGAGTTTAAGCTCTTTAAACCCGACGGAACACCAATAAGAGCCATCGCTAAAGTTAAGTTTCAGGGGTTTGTAGAAGATAACCTCCGGGCAGCAAAAGAGAATAATCAATCCCCGGACCTTACACATTACCGGATTGTTCATGAGGGTGAAACTTTACCCTATTTATCTTATAAGATATATGGCGACTCAAAGTATTATTTACAAGTAGCTAAAGTGAATAACATTCGGAATTTCAGAAAGCTAATACCCGGTCAGGAACTTTTTTTTCCACCCATTAAAAAACAATCTTAAAAAATGAATAACAGCGGAGTCATACAAACAAGTAAAAGTGCCGATTTAGCCACCAGCAAAATCTTGATAGAAGGTGAAGAACTCACCAAAGCCTATCAGGTAAAAAGCATTGCTGTTGACAAAGAGGTAAACCGTATTCCTACCGCTCAATTGGTTATTATTGATGGCGAACCTGCTAAAAGAGATTTTAAAATCAGTAATGAAAACTTATTAATTCCAGGTAAAAAAATAGAAATAAAAGCCGGTTATCATTCTGATGAAGAAACCATTTTTAAAGGCGTTATAATTAAACACAGCATTAAAGTTAGAGATAGTGGATCACATCTCATATTAATATGTAAAGATGAATCTGTAAGACTTACCATAGGAAGAAAAAGCAAATACTTTTATGAGGTAAAGGACAATGAAATTTTTAGCCAAATAATAGATGCTTACGGTTTAGATAACGACATAGAAGATACTAATTACTCTCATAAAGAACTGGTTCAATACAATGCATCGGACTGGGATTTTATAATCTCAAGAGCCCAGGCAAATGGAAAACTGTGTTTTGTTGATGATGGCAAAATAAGCATCAAAAAACCAGACCTAACTACAGAACCGATTGAAACTGTAACATTTGGCTCAACCATGTTGGATTTTGACGCAGAAATAGATGCCAGAAATCAAATAGCAAAAGTAATGTCGTACAGTTGGAATTATGCCGACCAGGAACTTCTTGAAATAGAAGCCACCGATCCCGGAGTAAGTCTAAATGGAAATTTATCAGCTTCGGACCTTGCAGATATTGTACAACTCGAAAATTTGGAATTAAGACATGGCGGATCGGTTTCCGATACCGAACTGCAAGATTGGGCCGATGCAAAATGGCTATTTCAACAAATGTCTAAAGTTCGCGGAAGAGTTAAATTTCAAGGCATACCCAATGTAAAACCCGGGGTGTTCCTAAAATTTGAAGGTGTCGGTGACCGTTTCAATGGGAATGGATACATTACAGGCGTTCATCATCACATCACTGAAGGAAACTGGACAGTTGATGCCCAATTTGGCATTAATCCCGAGTGGTTTTCTGAAACGTATGATATTCATTCACCTTCCGCTTCAAACTTGCTTCCCGCAATAAAAGGACTTCATATTGGCATTGTTTCTCAACTGGAAGAAGACCCGGATGGAGAAGATAGAATTTTAGTGCAAATACCCATCATAAACAACCAGGAACAGGGAATCTGGTGTAGGGTTTCTTTTCCGGATGCAGGTGAAAACAGAGGTATGGTTTTTTTTCCCGAAATAGGTGATGAAGTTATTGTAGGTTTTATTAATGAGGACCCTAATGATGCAATTGTACTGGGAATGTTACATAGCAGCGCTAAACCATCACCCATTACAGGTTCAGACGACAATCACGAAAAGGGATTTGTTACCAGAAGTGAGATGAAAGTCATTTTTAATGATGATAAAAAATCAATAGCGATTGAAACTCCGGGAGGAAAATCAATAGTCCTTGATGATGATGCAGGTTCCATCAAAATTGAAGATGAAAATTCTAATGTAATTACGGTGGATAGTGGTGGAGTAAAATTGGAAAGTCAGGGAAATATTGAATTTAAAACCAGTGGAGATGTGAAGATAGAAGGCACCAATGTAGAAATTAAAGCCAATGCACAGTTTAAAGCCGAAGGTAGTGCAGGTGCCGAAGTATCTACCAGTGCCATTGCAGTTTTTAAAGGATCATTAGTTCAAATAAATTAATATGGGAGCACCAGCAGCAAGAATAACAGATATGCATGTTTGTCCGATGGTAACAGGAACCGTACCTCATGTAGGCGGACCTATTTTACCTCCCGGAGAAGCTACTGTATTAATTGCCGGACTACCGGCTGCAAAAGTAGGTGATATGGCAACATGTACCGGGCCACCGGATACAATTATTGCAGGGTCATCAACAGTTTTTATAGGTGGTATGCCTGCAGCCAGAATGGGAGATTCAACATCACATGGTGGAACAATAATTTTAGGAGCACCAACAGTATTAATAGGTTAATCATGGATAACAAAAAAGCATTTTTAGGTATAGGATGGGATTTTCCTCCCGCGTTCAATAAAGAGACCGCTGCTACAGTAATGATATCTGAAGAAAAAGATATTAATAGCAGTCTTCACATATTGTTATCTACAAAACTAGGTGAGCGCGTTATGCTTCCAAAATACGGATGCAACCTCGAAGATTTATTATTTGAAACCCTTAACCTTACTGTAAAAACCTATGTAGTTGAACTTATCAGAAATGCCATTTTATATCACGAACCCAGGATTGAGGTTGATAAAATTGATATTTCACAAAGTAATGAATTAGAAGGAGAGCTGCTTATTTTGATAGATTACAAAATCAGAGCAACAAACTCCAGAAGAAATTATGTATATCCTTTCTATAAAGGCGAAGGAACAGATATATAACAATTATGCAAACAAATACCAATCATATAAATATCCTGCTCAAGAGGAACGGAACAGAGCAAAGCAACCGCTATATAAATGCCCTGAATCCCGAAAATATTAAATTGCATGACTTTTCTGTGCAACAATGGATGCAATTTGCGTTTGAGTTTGCTAAGAATATCAATTATTTTAATACTGAAACAAATTCTGTTAATGGAACCTGGGAAGATTTCTTTCTTTCAGAGACTGAAATCCAAAATCATTTAAAGCTGGCCGACAATAGTGAACTGACTCCTCACCTATCTCTTTTTTTATCATTCTTAAAATTAATAGACCTTAGTCAAAACAGACTTAATCAGTTATCGAAAAGACATCTTGATTTCTATTATAAAAGAGTATTAAATCTGAGCAATCGGGAAGCAATACCCGATCAAGTGCATCTTCTCTTCGAACTCGCAAAAAATGCTTCCGAAGTTAAGATTGATGAAGGAACCGCTTTTGATGCCGGAAAAGATTCTTCTGGCAAAAAAATGATTTATAAGTCTGAAGAAGAATTTGTAGCGAATAAAGCTAAAGTATCCGCTTTAAAAAATATTTTTATCGATACAGAAAACAAAGTCTTGTTTTCGGATATTGCCAATTCTTATGACGGGCTGGGTAATGATTTTCCAAACAAGGAAGTTAAATGGTATCCATTTGGGCATCCCGCCTATCAACCAAATAATGGCATTCCAACAAATTACCCAAAACTTCCGGTAGCTAAATTAGGTTTTTCCATAGCCTCTCCCATTTTGAACTTAAAAGAAGGTTTGCGAACCATTACATTTACTTTTGAGCTTGAAAAACCTGGTGGCATCACTATGCCATCTGCAATAGCTACTGACACCTTTGAAGTATTACTGAGTGGTGAAAAACAATGGCTCGCAGCAAATATTGAATCTATTTCCCGAACTATCTCCAACAACACGGTTTATCTAAGTATTGTTGTAAAAATAGATGAATCTTTAGACGCCATTGTGCCGTATAACAAAGAAGTGTTACGCGAAAATTTCACCACAATATCTCCGGTAGCACGCTTCATAATAAATAAAGAAAATAATGATTTTTATAAGGCTTTTAAAGAAACAACTATTAAAAAAATAAACATTGGCGTTGATGTAAAAAATATAAGAAGCATACAGTTAGAAAACGATCAGGGAATTTTAGATGCAAAGAAGCCCTTCTTCCCTTTTACACCAACGCCTGCAAAAGGATCTAACTTTTATGTAGGATTTGAAGAAATAAACAAGAAAAATTGGTCCAGTGTGAAGCTTGGCCTTATTTGGAAAAACACCCCAAATTTTGGTACAAACAGTGATCATTTTAAAATCAATTATGATGCTTACAGAAACGATTATTTAAATAATCTTACTACTTCGAGTTATACTGTTACACAACAAAGCTCTGACTCACAATTTGGAGGTCTCATTGTGAACAACTCTAATCATTTTAAAGTCGATGTTGCTGCTCAGGAAAATGGCGAATGGGACACAAAACTACCAAACCACAACTTATTTTCTAAAGAAACAGACCAAAGTTACAGAACGAATCTTTCTATAACACCTAATCCTGTTCCTCCAACCTTGAATCAATCAAACCAATTGTATTATCTGGACAGCACTTTTAGTAATAAAATTTTAAATCAAATAACTGGGGTTTTTGGATTTAATAAGCAATTGCAGGTTAAAACAACTAAAAAAGAAATTAAAGATATTATAAATCCGGGAGGAACAAATTCAAACTCACAACAAGCACAAAAAAATACACTTTTAAAAATTACCTTAAAACAATCATTTTTACATGAGTTGTTTCCTAAGATTTATGCTATTGCACTATCTAAAGGAAAAAACACATCCTATTTAATACCCAATGATCCTTACACCCCGGTTATAGAGTCTGTTTCTATGGAATACACGGCTAATACCGAAAAAACATATACTCCATCTACAGACGAAAAAATACTCTTAGACAGTTTTTTAAATGAAGATATTGAGTTTTTTCATGAACACCCATTTGGACAGTCGGAAGAACATTCATACTTAAAAAAACATTTTTCATTTCTCAAATCTACTAAATGCAATTTGGTTCCACCCTACAGTACCAGTGAATTATATATTGGATTGGAAGATGCAAAAAACCTTCAGCAAATTTCATTATTAATACAAGTATTGGAGGGTAGTGAAAATCCCGAACCAAACGTAGAGTTCGACAATGATAAAAAATTGAAATGGTATGTAATGACAGGCAATGAATGGATGGAACTCGATAAAAATTACATGCTTTATAATAATACGGATAACTTTTTACGTTCCGGGATTGTAAAGCTAAACCTCCCGAATGAAGCTACTTCAAACAACACAGCTATGCCATCGGGATATCACTGGATAAAAGTTGTGAACCCTATAAATTTTGATAATGTTTGTCAGGTTTTAAATATAAGTGCACAAGCTGTACTTGCAGAGTTTGAAAATAATAACAATTCTTTAGAACATATTCTTAACGGATTAGCAGCAGGAACCATTTCTAAATTGGCAGAACGCAAGGCTTTGGTAAAAGGGGTGGTTCAACCTTATAACTCTTTTGGTGGTATCCCACAGGAGAATGATATTCAATACTACAGAAGAGTTAGTGAAAGATTGCGCCATAAACAAAGAGCCATTACAATTTGGGATTATGAACATCTTGTACTTGAAAAATTTCCTTACGTTTTTAAAACAAATTGTTTAAAAACTACCGATGGAAATAAATTTTTACTCCCGGGCTATGTAACCCTTATTGTAATTCCAAACATTGCCAATAAAAACAGCTTTGATGTTTTTAAACCTCGTTTAAGTAAAACGAAAAGAAATGACATTGCAACTTTTATAAACAAACTTAACACACTGCATGTTACAGCCAAAGTTGAAAATCCGGTGTATGTAGAAATTAAAGTAGAATTAACGGTTAAGTTCCATGAGGGAAAAGATGAGAATTTTTATATGCAACAGCTTAAGACCGATATATCAAAATTTTTAGCTCCCTGGGCTTTTGAAGAAACGGCAAAAATAAATTTTGGTGTGAGTCTGCATCAAAGTGCCATTATTTATTACATAGAAAAACTTGGTTATGTTGATTATGTAAAAGATTTTATCCTGTTCATGCAAAACGGAAAAGACATCAATGGTAATCCAAAATTTGAGGCGGTTAAAAAAGCAATCCCCGCCAATCCAAAAGTGATATTTACCTCAGCAAAACCAGAAAATCATAAGGTAACTGTTAGCAGTACCCTAGAATGTGAAATAGTATGAATGAACATGTAACCATATCAAAAAAAGTCAGTACCGATGATGATTTAGATTACTTCTATCTACGCAAATTGGGTATTGAACATATAGAAAAATTTGCGGGTAAAATCTGGACAGATTACAATGAACATGATCCGGGTATTACTACAATTGAAGCCCTTTGTTATGCTATTACCGATTTGTCATACAGAATTGAAATGCCTATTGAAAATTTGTTAGCTGCTAAAAAGGATAACCTTAAAAGCATGCATAAACAATTTTTGTCAGCCATAAATATTTTACCATCAAAACCTGTCACTGCATTGGACTACAGAAGGTTTTTTATTCATCATAAAGGCGTAAAAAATGCATGGATCTTACCGCATCAAAGAACCATCTATCTCAACGAAAAAGAAAATCCGGCTTTAAGTTCTTATACTCCTTTTGTGATTGATGAGCAATATAAGGATGAGTACACTCTTAAAGGTTTAAATGACATCTATATTGATTTTGAAAATGACGTGACCGATAAAGACCTGGTTATTGATGATATTAGAAAAATGTATCATAAAAACAGGAATCTGTGTGAAGATCTTGTAAATATATATCAGATACCTGAGCAGGAAGTTGGTGTTTGTGCTTATATAGATATTGAGCCCGATGCCGATGAAGAACTCATACAAGCCCTCATCATTTTAGCTCTGGAAGAATATTTTTCTCCATCAGTAAAATTTTATTCACTTGAACAAATGTTGGATAAAGGTTATACCACAGACCAAATATTTGAAGGCCCGATTCCTTTTGAAAATACCTGTGTTTATGAAGAAAACCTGCAAGGTGGATTTATAGACAATACAGAACTCGAAAAAGCCAATTTAAGAAGAGAAATAAGACTTTCGGATATCATAAATATTATTATGGGAATTGATGGTGTTAAAACTATCAATGAAATAAGTATTGGAAATTGTGGAGAAGCAGAAACATTTGGAGACAGTTGGATACTGTGTGTTAATGAAAATCACAAACCTGTATTGTGTGAGAAAAGCAGTTTCAATTTCACCAAAGATATTTTACCTATTGGTGTTAATAAAGATAAGGTTGACGCTTTTATAGCTGAGTTCAAAGAAAAAGAAAAGTTAATCAAAGAAGCTATTATAACGGAAGATATTGAAATGCCTACAGGTATATATGCTGATAGTCAGGATTATTCTTCCGTTCAACACGATTACCCTGAAGCTTATGGACTTTCAGATTATGGTCTTCCTAACAATGCCACCACCGATCATAAAGCCAAGGTAAAACAGTTAAAAGCATACCTCTTATTTTTCGACCAGGTGCTGGCCAGTTATTTTGCTCAACTTTCTAAAGCAAAAGACTTACTTTCTGTTGATGAAAGTCTTAAAAACATCTACACTGTAAATGCCATTTCTGAACTGGCATCAGAAGATAAACAAACCTATTTCAGTGAATTTGTAGATGATATTAAAGATATAAATGAACTTATAACTCCGGGTGTGGAACCTATTGAAAACAGGTTGATTGAAATTTTCAATACGATCCATCCTGATATGGATGAGGATAAGCTTTTTTATGAACGTCGAAATTCATTCCTGGACCATCTTATAAGTCGCTTTGCAGAAAAATTCAGTGACTATGTTTTTGTAATGAAATCTATTTATAGTGAAGACAAAGCCGATCTGAATATTTTAAAGGCAAAGACAAGTTTTCTTGAAGACTACAAAGAAATAAGCTGTGGAAGAGGCAGCAGTTTTAATTACTGCGATAAACCAAATATTTGGGACACGCTCAATGTAAGTGGTGTACAAAAAAGAATAGCGAGGTTGTGTGGTGTACAGGATTATAGCAGACGTAACCTCATAAATGATGCTATGGAAATATTTGATGAGCTGGATATTGAAAATAACGTTCAATATGGATGGATCATCAGAAATGGAGCCACTATTTTAATGACCTCTAAAAATCGTTACAAGTCAATTTCAACGTGTTATGACGGACTACGGCTAGCTTACGAAACAGCTGTAGATACCGATAATTATGAGATTGTCACTGAAATCAACAATGTGTTTTATAACCTGGTTGATAAAACCAAAGATCCGCTATCCGAACACTTCATCTTAGCAACTGATATTGCTCCCGGAACAACAAATGTTGAAGCCGAAAACAATCTGAATGACATCATAACTTTCCTGGAAAGTTTACCGGAACAGGAAGGCATGTATATTGTTGAGCACATACTTTTAAGGCCCGATACACTTAACATGGCCAATGCCGATGTTGCAGAACCCACAGAAGAGCAATTAATACCGGATGCAGCGCCGGAAGATTTTATGCCGGTTTGTATAGATCCCGATTGTAATGATTGTGGCCCCGATGATCCGTATTCTTTCAGGGTATCAGTTGTATTACCCGGGTGGACAAAAAGATTTTCAAATATTGATTTCAGAAGATATATGGAAAAGATTATTAGGGAAGAACTCCCTGCACATATACTAGCCCGAATTTGTTGGGTGGGACATGTAAAAGGTGTTGTGCCTGACAAAGACAACGACATGCTTTGCATGCAGACTACCTATAAAGATTTTTTAGAGAAACTTCCATGTAATTATGAAGGTATGTCACAATTAGAAATACAGGAATACAGAGACTCCTTAAGAGCATTTATAGATTGTTTAAATAATCTGAATACTATTTATCAGGAAGGCCGTTTGCACGATTGCAACAATGATGAAACAGAAACCGAAGGAAATAAAATTATACTGGGCAGAACAAATATAGGTAACCTTTAAAATTTGAATTATGTTAACTACAAGGCTAAATGAAATAACTACAGAATACAACTCGTTTGTTAACGATCAGGTTCTCACAGCAAGTCAACTTAATACCATTATAGACTATTTTGAAGACCAGGGCAGGCTTACACGTATTAGTTTAATCGGTGTGGGCCTTGCTTGTGGGTTCGAAGTTATATACAACTCTACACTCAATGAAATTACAATTCAACAAGGCGTTGGTGTTACCACTGATGGTGATTTGATTAAACTTCAAAAATATGATGAGGAACTTGGCCAAACAATTAATTTTGAAGAATTAAAATATAAGAATTTTAAAGTCTACCTGGAGGATGAACACAAATACGAACCCTTCTTTTATAAAAACGATACCCAAATAGATATTTGGGAACTGGTTCCCGAACATAGTGTAGATGGTGAAAAAGGACTGGATGAATTTCCCTCCATAGAAGACAAAGTGGTTCTGTTGTATCTTGAAAGTTATAAGAAAGATGCAGAATTATGCTCCGGGATAAGCTGTGATGACCAGGGGGCTCAGGAACTTGCAAAACTAAAGGTGCTTCTTGTTTCAGCTGAAGATGCTGATCATATTATAGAAAATGATTCCATCCTTAAAAAGTATAATATTTTTGAAACTTATGAAAACTTACCTGAAGTAGCAGTACGAAGAGTTATCTTAAATTCTAATAATGCAACAAGCATAAGTGCATTAAAATTTGACTATTATAAGGCCTTAACCGATAACAGTTTAATAAATAATATAAAAAATGGTATTCAGGATGTTCTGACAACATTTGGGTATAACACACAAAATACAAGTATTCAAAACAGTTTAACCAACCTGTTCAGTTTTACATCAAACAATGTTCCCGACGATTTTCAGTACCGATACGACTTAATGAAGGATATTATTGATACGTACAATGAACTAAAATCTTTATTCTTAAAATTAAATGTAGAATGTTGCCCGGACATAAATGCTTTTCCAAAACATTTATTAATAGGTAAAGTAAGTGAACCTAAAACGTTTAAAACTTACAGGCATAAATTTTATAAATCACCCGTAACAGGCTATCCTGATGAGTCTAAACTCTTTGAAAGCCTTGTAGAGAGATTAACTCATATTTTAAAGCAATATTCTACCAGTCAGAACAACACAAAAATAACTCCCTCTAAAATTAATGGGATGTTGGAAAATAAATCCATTCCCTTTTATTATAGTGTATCTGATGCACTTTTAGATAATTGGAGCTTCACGAGAACTTCCAATTATAAACAAAATACTAATTTAAGCTACAATACCTCAAAATTATTAAACAACCCTCCTTTCAAAACCCCTTTAGGATATCATAATTATGACTATAGCTTTTTTAGAGTAGAGGGGCATCAACAAAAAGCATTATCAACCGTATCGGGTGAATTAGATGGGCTTATTGTACAAAATGGGATTAATTTCAGAGTTAAATCTTTTAGAATAGGTGATAGTTCACTCTTAAATTACCTGAGGCTCAATTATCCGGAACATAAAGCCGGTTGTTCTGAAGGCGGAACATTTATTTTAGTAACAGATTCAGCAAACAAAGTGGTTGCAGATTTTTGCCTTCCCTATTATGAAAGTCAAAGCACTACCAGTGATTGTTGTGAAGTTAAAACCTGTTCTTATCCATGGATAAGCACTTTAAAATATATTAATAATCTTACGAGGGTGGTGAATACAGACCATGCTAAAAAATACTCTTATTACAAACTTAGAATAAGTGAGTACACAATCATGGATCATCAACTGGTAAAAGCTGCAAGAGACATTTACATCCCTTTAGAAAAAGTTCTGATAAGCAGAATGCATATAGTAGCCAGTGAACTCAATAAGGCATTTCCTGGTGGAATTGTATTCGATTATGATGAACAGAATAAAAGAATGAATATCACCCATTTTAAAAAGCATCAGTTCTTTTTTACTATTCAGGACATCACTCAAAACACCAAAACACCAAAATATACCTATACTGAAAAAACAGTTTTAAGAGATAATAAACCCTATAGCTATGGCAAGGTTATTTGTAAGTTCTATGACAGTTCTGAGTATATGGAATTACATAAAAAGTATGATCCTGTAGGCAAAGATGATGACAACTTTGGCGATTATTATAAAGAATGGGAGAGATGGAATGGTCTTGTTCGCAAGCTTAATACTGAATTCGATAACAGGTATTTTGAAAGCGTATTTGATATAAAAAGCAATATAGTTGTTAATAATCTAACTAAAATTCATGATTACATTATAAATAATATAGATAGGAGTGCCAATATATATTTTATAGGTGATTGGGTAAATGGTACTTGGGTAAGCCCTGAAATGCTAAGAAGTTCTAATCCTACTGTGAAAGAGTTTGTAAGTTTAAGAGAAAAATTACATCATAAAACCGGAGCATCAGATATAAGTTTACTTATTGAGGCAGAAGATAAAAACCTCGTTATAGATATAGAAAAAATTAAGAGAGAGATGAACTTTAATGTCAACGTAATTGTTGGGGATTCAAAGAGTCAAGACACAATGAACATAACTCATTTTACAGATGAACTTATATAATTTAAATAGGATAGAAAACAAAAGAACCCGAAATATCTCCGGGTTCTATTTGTTTTATGTAAACTACGTCCTTAAAAATTCGCTCTTCTCGCTGTTAAATACTCCGGAGGTTACTCCTGCCGAAGAAATCTATCTGCTCAAATTGCTGTATGTCGACTCGGCCGCAGCAATAAAGTATAAATCTTATTAACCCAAATATATAAATATTTTTAATTGGAGAAAAATGATAGAAGAAAAAAAACATATTATAAGTAAAATTTTCGTTGACGTGAACGTAAATTCCGTTGAAAATGCAACTAAAATCAAAAATAATATAGAGGTATTTCTAAAACATAATTTTTTATCTTCTATAGAAAACTATTTAAATACTATTCATATAGATAAAAACAAAATACTT
>CALGUD010000035.1 GCA_937901915.1 uncultured Flavobacteriaceae bacterium | reverse complement strand
CTTATCGAATAAAGCTTTGCAGCATTTTTTTATAAAACTTGCGGTTTCTAGAAACCATCGGAACAGGGAAGGTGGCATCCCGTTTAGCGGGATGACGGAAGGGGTGGCCTATCGCCAGACAGACTCCTGGGAAAATTGTTATCAGAATTAATTAAGTTTATAATACAACACCGGTCATCGGTCACCCGACATCTGGCATTAATTCATAATTCTGCATTTAGCATTCTTCATTCAATATTTTCTTCCATCCGAATAACATGTGCCAAAACTTTTACCAGTTTATGGTGTTTGGTTACAAACGGATTCGTTTTATCCCATACATACCCTGCCAATATGGAGCAGATTTGTTTTTTTATCTCCGGGTTTTCAGGTTGATGAAAAAATATAGATTGCAGGTTTCCCGTGTACCACTCTTTCACGTACGTTGCAAAAACGTTTACCCCTTCTTTTAAATAATCGGAATATTCCTTTTCCCAATTCACTGTTTCGCCATTCAATTCACGGGCAATCAATTTGGCAGCCAATAAGCCCGACTCGGTGGCAAAAGTAACCCCCGATGAAAATACAGGGTCTAAAAATCCGGCACTGTTACCGGTTAATGCATAACCCTTTCCATAAAGTTGCGTTACTGCTTTCGAATAGTTTTTTATAACTACTGGTTCAAATAAAAACTCAGAACTCTCGAAACGTTTAGAATAATACTTTGAGAGTTTTATCATCCGGTTTAATCTGTCGGAGGTAGTTCCTTTAAAGGATTCAATAAACGTTGTAGGTCCAACATAACCAATGCTTGTCACCCCATTTGAAAATGGGATCACCCAGAACCAGGTTTGCGTATCTATTACATCAAAGGTAATGAAAGTACCTTCTTTTCCTTCCGGACGTTTTGTGTCGTTAATATGTGTAAAAATGGAGGAATAATTGCCCAGTCCGGACGGTTTATCCAGGTTCAGCAGTCGCGGAAGTACCCTGCCATATCCGCTGGAATCAATAATATATCTGGCATGAATGATAACGGTTTTATTATCGGCATTTTTCAACGTAATTTTTGAACTGCCGTTATCATTAAAAACAACATCGATTACCTCGTGTTCAAAAGAAACATCAATACCTTTTTTTACGAGTTCTTTGGCTAATACATTATCAAAATCTGCTCTTGGCACCTGCCATGTCCAATTCCATCCTTGGGTATGTTTTTTACTGAAGTCAAATTCACATATGGTATCGCCTTTAATAAAACGTGCACCGGATTTTACTTCAAAACCAAATTGTTTTAAACAATCCAGGAGCCCGGTTTCCTCAAAATGATCCATACACCTTGGTAATAAACTTTCGCCTATTACAAATCGTGGAAATTTACTCTTTTCTACGACTTTAACATGAAAACCCTGTGCATGCAGGTAAGAAGCCGACACACAACCTGATGGCCCAGCTCCTATAATTAAAACATCAACATTTGTATCATTCATATTTGTTTTCGATATGGAACAATATATTATTTTAAATTAGCATTTAAAATAACTACTTTACCTTTAGTTATTAAAATTACATATATTAAATATTCTGAATACGAAATAGATGTTAATACTTGATGGTAATTTGGGAATAGAGGCGTTTTACAAAGTTATTTTTGATGAAACCCCTGTTCTTATTGATGATAAAATTTTTGAAAGGGTTGATGTAAGTTTTCAGTTTTTGAAAGAGTTTTCAAAGAACAAAGTAATCTATGGTGTTAATACCGGCTTTGGGCCCATGGCGCAGTATAGAATAAACAATTCAGAGCGCATTCAACTACAATACAATTTAATACGAAGCCATGCCTCGGGTACGGGGAACCCGATTCCGCCTATGTATGTTAAAGCAGCGATGCTGGCCCGGTTAAATACACTTTCCCTGGGAAATTCAGGCGTTAACAGAACGGTCATAGAATTGATGTCCACCCTTATAAACAAAAATATAACCCCTTTAATTTTTGAACATGGTGGTGTGGGCGCCAGTGGCGATTTGGTACAACTGGCACATTTGGCATTGGTTTTAATAGGAGAAGGGGAAGTAGTTTACAGAGGAGAAAGACAATTCACAAAAGATGTTTTTAAAGCAGAACAATTAACCCCGATTTCGGTAGAACTCCGCGAAGGTCTTGCATTAATGAACGGCACTTCCGTGATGACAGGTATTGGCATTGTAAATACGATGTATACCCGGAAACTGCTGAATTGGATGATCTTTTGCTCAGCAGCCATCAATGAAATTGTTGAGGCCTATGACGATCATTTATCGTTTGTTTTAAATGAATCCAAAAAACATATCGGACAAAGAAAAATAGCAGCGTTAATGCGGGAACATTTGCACGACAGTTCTTTAACCCGTAACAGGGAACATCATTTATATAACAATAATTCCGAAGAGCCTGTTTTTAAAGATAAAGTACAGGAGTATTATTCCTTACGTTGTGTACCCCAAATATTAGGGCCGGTTTTGGATACCCTTAATAATGTTGAAAGGATTTTAATTGAAGAAGTAAATTCTGCCAATGATAACCCCATTGTAGATGTTGAACAGAAACAGGTTTATCATGGCGGGAATTTTCACGGCGATTACGTGTCTTTGGAAATGGATAAACTAAAGATGGTAGTCACCAAAATGAGCATGTTGGCAGAAAGGCAATTAAACTATTTGTTGAACCCTCACTTAAACAATATTCTTCCGCCCTTTGTAAATTTGGGTAAATTAGGGTTGAATTTCGGAATGCAGGGGGTACAGTTTACGGCTACTTCTACGACGGCTGAAAACCAAATGCTTTCTAACCCGATGTATGTACACAGTATTCCGAGTAATAATGACAACCAGGACATAGTAAGTATGGGTACAAATTCTGCGCTTATAACAAAAAAAGTTATTGAAAATGCGTTTGAAGTAGTGGCTATCGAAATGATAACCATTATCCAGGCAATAGAATACCTTAAGGTAGAAGATAAGGTATCGGCTAAAACAAGGAAAGGTTACAACGAAATCAGGGCTTTAGTCCCTGTGTTTAAAGAAGATGTAGTTATGTACCCGTATGTAAAAAAGATAAAGGATTTTATGATGAATCACGATTAACACGTAAACCGGCAGATGAAAGAAGACAAACCGAAAAAAAAATATGCACTTGTAACAGGTGGCTCCAGGGGTATTGGTAAGGCTATTTGTGTTCAACTTGCCCGGGACAGTGCGTATGCCATAATCATTAACTATAAAAGCAATAAACAGGCCGCTTTAGAAACTTTAAAAGAAGTTGAAAAGGCAGGGGGGAAGGCTGAGTTGTTGCCTTTTGATGTTTCTGATGCTGAGGAAGTGAAATCTGCACTCGATGGCTGGCATGAAAACAATAAAGATGCAATTATAGAAGTCATTGTAAACAATGCGGGGATTACCAAAGACGGACTCTTTATGTGGATGAAAAATGAAGACTGGACCAATGTTATAAATACCAGTCTGAACGGGTTCTTTAATGTGACCAGTTATTTAATACAAAAATTGCTTTTACATAAGTACGGACGCATTATCAATATGGTTTCAGTTTCGGGCCTTAAGGGTACACCCGGGCAAACCAATTATTCTGCTGCAAAGGGAGCCGTTGTTGCCGCAACCAAATCGCTGGCACAGGAAATAGCAAAAAGGAATATTACCGTAAATGCGGTAGCCCCGGGTTTTATTAAAACAGAGATGACACAAGATCTCAATGAAGATGAACTTAAAAAATTAATTCCTGCTAACAGGTTTGGCGATGCCGAAGAAGTAGCTCATGTGGTTTCATTTTTAGCCTCAGAAAAGGCCTCATACATTACCGGTGAAGTGATCAACATTAATGGGGGTATTTATTGAAGCACAGATTTAAGTTTTCAAATTTTTCTATTTTAAGGGGAATCACATACATATTTAAAATTTAGGATTCTTTTGAACCCTAAAACAATGAATAAATACCAAAACAAATATCGCATCGCCTCGGCCCGCGCCCAATGGTGGGATTACAGCCGGAACGGCGCCTATTTCGTAACCATCTGCGCCAAAAACCGCCAATATTTTTTTGGGGAAATTGTGCATGGGAAAATGGATTTATCCGCCATCGGCCATTTCGCCAATTCCTGCTGGCACGAAATCCCCAATCATTTTCCGTTTGTGGAATTAGGCGAATTTGTGGTAATGCCCAATCATGTACATGGAATTTTGATATTGAATGGGAATGACGCCGTGGGGCCAGGGCATGCCCTGGCCCTACACGCCAATCCCCGATACCAAAATATAGGCAAAAACACCATTTCATCCATCATTGGTTCATACAAATCTGCCGTAACCAAATTTTGTAATCAATTGGAATTACCATTTGCATGGCAATCCCTATTTCATGACCACGTGATCAGAAATGACGCATCATTCCAATCAATTTCCGAATACATCAGAAATAATCCGGCCAATTGGAAGGATGATAAATTTTGTTCATAATATTCGGTTGTACGGACAGGTATAGGACAGGGCATGCCCTGTCCTATCTGAATTCAATCCGTTTCTTTGCCTCTTCCCGAAATTCCTCGGGGCTGCGCTTCGTCATTTTCTTAAAAAACCGGCTGAAATAGGATGCATCCTGAAAGCCCAGCCCGTAGGCTATTTCCTGAATGCTGTCTTTTCCCACAAATAATAAATGCTTTGCCTCTATCAGCACCCGCTCCTGGAGGATTTGGTTGATGGTTTTTCCAAGTTTCTGCTTCAGTATCTGGTTCAACCGTTTTGGCGAGAGACTTAGCTTTTCAGCATAAAAATCTACCCGCTTCTCTGTGGTGTAGTGGTTTTCCAGAAGCAATAAGAATTGATAAATTCGCTTTTCATTTAAGTCGGGGCTGATAAGCGGCTGCCCGGAAATGGCCATAAGTTTCAGAATAAATGCCTTTAAAAGCGTTCTGAGCAATAGCAGATTATCACGATCCTGCAGATGCTCGTATTCCAGCACATTTAAAATGGCAGTGAGCGACCCGGAAGTGTTTTCATCAATAAAAATGGTA
>CALGUD010000034.1 GCA_937901915.1 uncultured Flavobacteriaceae bacterium | reverse complement strand
CTTGCTTCGAAAATACGAATTTGAGAATGTTTTGCATCAGTATAAAGACATGGGTTTAAATGTAAAAGGAGTAGATGCTTCGGCACGCTTTTTGGAGGCATTAGCCGGTATCGATGACCCTGAACAAAAACGAAAAGCTATTGGACGGGTATTCATTGAAGTTTTTGATGATGAAGCACATACAATTAAAGATGTAAAATGGCTGGCACAAGGCACTATTTACCCCGATGTTATAGAATCAATTTCTGTAAACGGACCTTCAGCCACCATTAAAAGTCATCATAATGTAGGCGGGTTGCCCGATTTTATGAATTTAAAAATTGTAGAACCATTGCGAATGCTGTTTAAAGATGAAGTAAGAAGGGTAGGAGCCTCAATGGGAATTGACCCTGAATTATTAGGAAGGCACCCTTTTCCGGGACCGGGTCTTGCAATTCGTATTTTAGGAGATATAACAGAAGAAAAAGTTCGTATCTTACAGGAAGTGGACCATATATTTATCAGTGGACTCAAAAGTTGGGGATTGTATGATAAGGTATGGCAGGCAGGTGCCATGTTGCTACCCGTTAATTCGGTTGGTGTTATGGGAGATGAACGAACCTATGAAAAATGTGTGGCATTAAGAGCCGTAGAAAGTACAGATGGTATGACCGCAGATTGGGTCAATTTACCCTATGAGTTTTTACAAAAAACTTCTAATGAGATAATAAATAGGGTAAAAGGCGTTAATAGAGTAGTATATGACATAAGCTCAAAACCTCCTGCTACAATAGAGTGGGAATAATTTTTTTATAATGAAAAAGCTGATTTTATTTTTCCTGTTTTTATTTTTTAGTGTCACTGTATTTTCCCAACAGTATAAAACTCATGCTGTTAAAGAAGGGGAAACGCTCGAAAGTATATCAAAAGAGTACAAAGTAACTCCCCATGATATTATAAAACTTAATCCTGAAATAAAGGATGGTAATTTGAAACCCAATACAGTTTTAATAATTCCGGGACAAACTACAGGACAGGCAAAGACAGAAATAAAAGGTGAGGTAAGCGAAGATGCGAATCAGGTAACTTTTTTTATACATAAAGTTAAAAGTAAAGAAACCCTCTACGGCATAGCTAAAATGTACAATGTTTCAATCGAAGATATAAAACGTTATAATAAGCACCTTTACTCCACAGGGCTTGATAATGGTGAAAAAATAAACATACCGAGATATACACCTGTGCCTGACCAGGTTGAAGATTTAGGAATAGAGGCCGTAACAGACAATTCAAATCTACCGCCGGTACAGCAACGAACAATTACTGAGAAAACCGTGGAAAAGGAAGGTGTTGGACTTCAAAATACATTGGGGGTTATAGATACTACAAAGTATAAAAAACAAAAGGACCTGATTTCATATAAAACACACAAAGTAAAGAGAAAAGAAACCCTGTATGGCCTTGCTAAAGAATATAATGTTACTGCCGATGATATAAAGAGATATAATAAAGAATTGTATGCACGTCCACTCAAAAAAGGGGAAAAGCTGCAAATACCCGTTTTTAAAATAACCTGGATAAAAAAGGAAATAGATCCACTTGAAGCTGAAAAAGATATACATATTATAAAACCTAAGGAAACAAGGTGGGGTATTGCAAACAGTTATGGCTTAACAATAGACCAACTCAAAAAATTAAACCCTGAAATGGGAGAAATTATTAAGATTGGTGATACTTTAACCATTCCTAAAAAGGAAAGCATTATTAATGTACCGAGTTCTGATACATTTGTTTTTTACGAAGTAAAACCCAAAGAAACACTGTATTCTCTGATTCGTACTTTTAAAATTTCAAATGATTCCCTTTTGATGTATAATCCGGCATTGAAAGATGGGTTAAAAGCCGGAATGATTTTAAAATTACCTAAAGGGCAGACCAGTGGTCTTAGTGTTGAAAATTCCCTGGTGGTTAAAAAGTTTTCACTTTTAGATAGTATTAATCCCAGAAGTACTTCCAAAATAGCTTTTTTAATACCTTTTCGATTAGAGGCAATAGATTTCAAGTCTAAAAAAGATATTGAACGCAATATCGAGAGAAGTAAAAATCTTAATAGGGCTTTAGATTTTCATACAGGTGTATTAATGGCGCTGGATTCTCTTAAAGAGATGGGGTTGTCAGTAAATGCAAAAATTTTAGATAGTGAAGCTTCCGGAGCTATTGTTACGGATTTAACCTCATTAAACAACAATTTCAGAGGCTATGATGCTATAATAGGCCCTTTTGTGCCGGATGCTTTTAACAGGTTATCCGATGAATTAAGAAATGATTCTATCCCGTTGTTTTATCCCTTTTCAAGTAGTGTAAATGTAAGCAGAAATGTTTTTCAAACTGTGCCTGCAGATGATGCAATAAGGGCAGAAATGATAACCTATATTAAAGAAAATGTCGGAAACAGGCAATTAATAATCATTAGTGATAAGGAAAATGAGGAAGTAAAAAAGAAGCTTATGTCTGAGCTTCCATCTCCAAAAATTCTCACCCCAATCGAGAATACTTTTATAAGGTTAGATGATATTAATCCATTATTGTCAAAGAAGAAAGAAAATTGGGTTATAGTTGAAACCAATAATGTTGCCCTGTTGGCAAATGTTTCAGGAGTCCTTAATTCAGCGAAAATAAAAGATGTAAATGTAACTATGTTTACTACAAAAAGAGGTAGTGCTTATGAAAATGAAAATGTATCAAATTTTCACCTTTCCAACCTTAATTTTCATTATCCTACTGTGGACAAAAATTCACCGCAGGAAAGCAACTTTAGTAAGGCTTATCAAAAAAAGTATAAAGATATTCCAAACAGATTTGCTATAAGAGGATATGATATGACTATGGATGTGGTACTTCGCCTGGCATATAACAAGAATTTGTTTAAAACATCCCGGTACGTAGGCGAAACCGAATATGTTGAAAACAAATTTGAATACGATTCTAACTTTCAGGGTGGACATTACAATAAAGGGGTATATATCGTAAAATACCAGGATATGGAAATTGTTGAAGTTGTACCGGTTAATGATAAACTTGTAGCCGAAACTAATTAATTCATCCTATGAAGCTAGTCCGCATTTTTCTTTGTTTATGTGTAACTACCACTCTTTTCTCACAAGAAACTCCAAAGGTTTTCCCTCTTTGGGAAGATGGAGCTCCGGGTTTTGAACATTTAAAAGACCAGCCAGAGAAAGCAAAAGACTGGTGGGTGAAAAATATTCATAATCCCTCTTTAACAGCCTATTTTCCTGAGAAAGAAAAAGCAAATGGAACTGCTGTAATTATTTGTCCCGGAGGCGGTCACAAAGAATTAGTTTTTGATGCTGAAGGTAGAGATGCTGCATTGTACCTCAATACTTTAGGAATTACCGCTTTTGTTTTAAAATATAGATTAGCCAGAGAGGAGGGTTCTCCCTATGAGTTAGGCATACATTCCCGCGAAGATGCATTAAGAGCTGTTAGAACGGTTAGAAATAATGCGAAAAAATGGGGTTTAGATGTTAATAAAATAGGAATGTTGGGCTTCTCTGCAGGAGGTGAGGTAGTTGCTTCGGTAGCTTATGAAAATCCTATATTAAACCAAGACACCAGCGATGAAATAGATAGGGAGAATGGAAAACCGGATTTTCAAATGCTAATCTATCCGGGACCTCTTGGTATTCCGGAAACAATTCCGCAAGACGCACCTCCTTTATTTATGGTAGTTGCAAATGATGATTTATGTTGTTCAAATTCGGTAGTTAGATTGCTTACAGGCTATAGAAAGGCCATACTTCCTGTAGAAGCACACATTTATGCCAAGGGAGGACATGGTTTTAATATGGGATATAGAACTGAATTAAAATCTGTCAGCAGTTGGCCTCAACGTATGAACGATTGGTTAGCTGATAACAGTTACCTTACCAAATAATGGACGCAGAAACCAATAAAGCTTTTTTATTGGAGCTGGCTAAAGCTAAAATGCCTTTTGGTAAATATAAAGGCCGGTATCTGGTAAATATTCCGGAAGCTTATTACACCTGGTTTAAGCAAAAAGGCTTTCCTCCGGGAAAACTTGGAATGCAACTTCAGGCCATGCATGAAATAAAAATAAACGGCCTTGAAGATATAATTCGTAAAATTCAAAACAACTTTTAATAAGATTCTTAATCCCGAACAATAAATTCAAAATCCATTATCAATTCTGAAAGCTTCTTTGTACTTTTGGCACGTTAAAAAAAAGTACAAAAGAAATTCTTAGAATGGCTCAAACTAAATACATATTTGTAACCGGGGGTGTTACTTCTTCGTTGGGAAAAGGTATTATAGCCGCTTCACTAGCAAAACTGTTACAAGCCCGTGGTTATAAAGTTACCATTCAAAAACTGGATCCCTATATTAACGTAGATCCGGGAACTTTAAATCCCTATGAACACGGAGAATGTTATGTTACAGATGACGGGGCCGAAACCGATTTAGACTTAGGTCATTATGAAAGGTTCCTGAATGTAAAAACATCACAGGCAAATAATGTCACTACAGGCAGGATTTATCAAAGTGTTATTGAAAAAGAAAGAAGAGGGGAGTTTTTAGGAAAAACAGTTCAGGTAGTACCGCATATTACCAATGAGATAAAAGAAAGAATACAAATACTGGGTAATAGTGGTGATTATGATATCGTAATTACCGAGATTGGGGGAACAGTGGGTGATATAGAGTCACTTCCCTATATAGAAGCGGTACGTCAGTTAATGTGGGAATTGGGTGATAATAATGCCATTGTAATCCACTTAACACTGGTCCCATATCTGTCAGCTGCAGGAGAATTAAAAACAAAACCTACTCAGCATTCGGTTAAAACCTTAATGGAAAGCGGAATTAAAGCCGATATTCTGGTTTGCCGTACCGAACATGAAATTTCTGATGACTTAAGGCAAAAACTTGCATTATTTTGTAATGTAAAGCGTGAAGCTGTTATACAATCTATAGACGCATCCACTATTTACGATGTACCCATATTAATGTATGAAGAAGGCCTTGACCGTGTTGCACTTCAAAAATTGGCACTTCCGGATAAGGATCAACCCGACCTCACACAATGGAACAGTTTTTTAAGCAGGCTTAAGAATCCGAAAAATAAAATAAACATAGGACTTATTGGAAAATATGTGGAATTGCAGGATTCCTATAAATCCATTTTAGAATCTTTTATTCATGCCGGGGCAGAAAATGAAGTTGAGGTTAAAGTAGAATCCATTCATTCCGAATACATTGATGAAAAAGTACTATCCGAGCAGATCTCGAAGCTCGACGGAATTCTCGTTGCACCGGGGTTTGGTGAACGAGGTATAGAAGGTAAGATTGATACGGTAAAATATGCCCGGGAAAATAATGTACCCTTTTTAGGTATTTGCCTCGGAATGCAAATGGCCGTTATTGAGTTTTCAAGAAATGTTCTTGGTCTTAAAGATGCAAATTCTACCGAAATGAATGAAAGGACCCCCAATCCTGTTATTGATATCATGGAAAAGCAAAAAAGTATTACCCACATGGGTGGTACAATGAGGTTGGGAGCCTGGAAATGTCAGCTTAAAGAAGGAAGCCTTGCTAGGGAAATATACGGAAGCGAAATGATTTTTGAACGTCACCGTCACCGTTATGAATATAACAATAAGTATAAAGATCAAATAGAAGCCGCCGGATTGGAAGCTACCGGTTATAATCCGGAAACGGGACTGGTAGAAATAATAGAAATACCTTCCCATCCCTGGTTTATTGGGGTTCAGTACCATCCGGAATATAAAAGTACAGTAGCAAGTCCCCACCCCTTGTTTGTCGCTTTTGTAAAGGCTGCATTGGCACATAAGAAAAGTAAAACAAATGCCACTTTGGCATAGTTTATAAAGTTGGAGACATATTTGATTTAACGCAGAATAGTTTGAGCGTTTCTAATAAATTTTAAATGGAAGAAAAGAAATTTGATTTAAATTCAATCATTGGTTTTGTTTTGATTGGAGCTGTGTTAATGTGGTTGATGTATCAAAACCAACCTACCCCTGAAGAAATTGAAGCTGAAAAAGCCAAACAAGAACAGGTGGTAGAAGCTACTGAAAATGAAGTGAAAAGTGAATCAACTGTCGCGGAGACAGATACGATTGATAGTAATGATTCGCTTAGTATTGCTAAATATAAAAGTACGTTAGGCGCTTTTGCATACTCCGCAACCCTGCCATCATCTACAGAAAAAACTACAACATTTGAGAATGAGGTAATTGAATTTAAAATTAGCAATAAGGGTGGACAAATTGTAGAAGCCCGCTTAAAAAACTTCAAAACCTATGATTCTGTTCCGGTTTATTTAATAAAAGATGGAAATGCTTCTTTTAATTTAACTTTTTCTACCACAGATAATCGCACATTAAATACGCAAAACCTGTTTTTTGATCCTTCGCTTACTAAAAGCGGGGATAACCAGGTTTTGTCAATGAAATTAAAAGTTTCTAATGATCAGTATCTCGAATACAGGTATGAATTAAAACCTGATGAGTACCTGGTAGATTTTACTGTAAGATCCCAGGGATTGGCATCCGTTTTAAACAGTTCACAACCACTGAATTTAGATTGGAAACTTAAGGGTATCCGCCATAATAAAAGTGTTACTTATGAAAACAGGTATACACGCTTAACGTATAAGTATGATAATGGGAAGTTAAGTAAACTCGGAGCTTCCGGTAACGATGATGAAGTGGAGGAAAATGTAGAATGGTTGTCTTACCGACAACACTTTTTCAGTACCATATTAGCAACAAAAGAGCCGTTTAAAACGGCAGTTATAACTTCTGAGGACCTTGTAGAAGAAGAGAGTTCCGATACTAAATTTACCAAAGTATATACATCCAGTGTCCCATTAACATTAGAAGGAGGGGAACTTAATAAAAATATGTACTGGTATTACGGACCAACAGACCTTGAACAATTTAGAAAGTATAAAGACCTCGATTTTGTGGAGTCTATTCCCTTTGGATGGGGTGTTTTTGGCTTTATAAACAGGAATATTTTTACCCCTTTATACGAATTTTTAAGCTCTTTTCTTCCTTATGGTATTGCCATTATTATAATGACCATACTGGTAAGGCTGATCATGTCGCCGGTAACGTATAAGTCATACCTGTCACAGGCAAAAATGAAGGTTTTAAGGCCGGAAATTACTGAGATAAATGAAAAACATAAGGATAATGCCATGAAGCGTCAGCAGGAAACAATGAAGCTTTACGGAAAAGCAGGGGTAAATCCAATGAGTGGTTGTATCCCCGCGTTACTTCAGTTACCCGTCTTCTATGCGTTGTTTATGTTTTTCCCTACAGCTTTTATGCTCAGGCATAAGGATTTTCTGTGGGCGGACGATCTGTCTTCTTATGACGTAGTTTACCAGTTTCCGGAAGGATTTAGTATCCCCTTTTATGGAAACCACGTAAGTTTATTTCCAATATTAGCTTCAGCAGCCATTTTCTTTTATATGAAAATGACCACAGGCCAACAGCAAATGATGCAGCAGCCAAAGCAGGAAGGAATGCCGGATATGGGAAGTATTATGAAGATAATGATCTATATTTCGCCATTAATGATGTTGATATTCTTTAATAACTATGCAAGTGGTTTGAGTTTGTATTATTTTATATCCAACCTTATTACTATTCTGATCATGCTGGTTATTAAAAACTTTATTCTTAATGAAGATAAGATCCATGCACAAATTCAGGAGAATAAGAAAAAGCCTAAAAAGCAAAACCGTTTCCAGAAAAAAATGCAGGAAATGATGGAACAGGCAGAAGCTCAGAAAAAATTAAAAAAATAATAATACACTTATTTTATATAAAAAGCTCCCGGATTGGGAGCTTTTTGTTTTAGGGATGTATTCTAACAATCTTCTTGCTAAAAAGTAAACAATTATTTACCTTTACGGAGTAAAAACCAACTAAAATTTAAATGAAATGTGCGCAGTTATATCGGATTTTGACCAAAGACGGTTGGTATCCCGTATCTCAAAAAGGCTCACACGTAAAGATGAAACACAACACGAAAAAGGGAATTATAATTTTTCCAAATCACGGTAGCCAGGAAATGGGTAAAGGACTGGAAAAGAAAATACTGAAGGACGCAGGAATAAAAAAATAAAGCTATGGCAAAAAGAAAAAAGATAATAATGACAGTTGAGAAAACAAACACAGGATTTTCGGCTTATTCAAAGACTGATTCCATCTATACAACCGGGAAAACAATTCCCGAATTGATAAATAATGCCTTCGAGGCGGCAGAATTATACTATGAAGATCAGGACATCCAATTGAGCCATAGCGATATAAAATTTGAAATAGACCTTCAACAGTTTTTTAAATACTATAAAGTATTAAACGCTAAATTCCTGGCCGAAAAAATCGGAATGAATGCTACACTGCTTTCACAATATGTTCAAGGCCATAAAAAACCGTCAGAAAAACAGACCCAAAAAATATTAGCAGGAATCCATCAAATCGGACAGGAACTTTCGGGTCTTAACTTACTGCAAAAATCATAGTATGGGGAAAGCGAAACACTTCTTTTACTCCGAACTGATTTATTCAGGCTATTAACTAATTAATCAACCTATGAAACCACTTAACATTTTAATTTTTTTCCTTTATACCATAAGCGTGGCCAGCCAGACGAAGCCGAAAGAAAAAGATTATGTCCTGGTAACAGAAAACGGGATATCGGTCGAGAAATTCGATTCAACAAACGTTGACCAAAACCGCTTTACAAAAAACAACATTACATTTAGTGAAGGAACCGTGTTTACATATGAATTTGAACATATTACACGAACTGATCAAAAATTTTTATTCACCTTAGACGAGAGTGTTGATGACCGGAAATTCAACTGGAAATTCGTGCCAAAAGATTCCGTTAATGAAAATACAGTAACCATTATAAAAATTATTGTTATGCCTGGACTTGAGCCCATGATTCAAGGGATTCCCGACTACAATCAGACCATACTTAAATATGAATGTCATAACGAAAAAGGAAAGGCATTTTCTAATAGTTTATCAGGAGTAATAGAAAATGAAAATAATATCTGGATGCATCCGCCACGGGACAAATATTTTCGGATTTTAGAACTAAATCCGTTCCCGTTTATCAAAGCTCCTTATGAAATTGGTAATGAATGGGAGTGGACACTGAGAATAGGTAGTCAATGGGGAGATGCACGATGGAAAGTATGGGAAGGAAACATAGAAAACAAATACAAATACAAAATTACGGACAAGAAAAAGATAAAAACAACTTTGGGCGATATTGAATGCTTTGTAATTGAATCAAATGCAAACAGTGGCATAGGAGAAACCATACTCACTTCATTTTTCAATCCCGAATACGGATTTGTCAAATTAAACTATATAAACATAGATGGTAGTAAAACCAATTTAAATTTAATTGAACATACGAAGAATAAAAGTGAACAATAAGGATTTAAAGATAACAAATTTGTAATTTTTAATAACATAATACAATAGAGAATAAGTTATTTGTTCCAGTATTCTCAAAATGGAGATCATTGTGTAACATTAGGAAAACTTACAGATATTTAGGATATTTAATAAATAATGAACAGTAACACAAACTATAAAATCCCCACGGGAACCAGCATAGGCCATGTACATCTAAAAGTAGCCGATCTTAAACGTTCCATGGACTTTTACTGTGACCTTTTAGGATTTGAAATAACAACCACCTACGGAAATGATGCAGTGTTTATTTCGGCAGGAGGATACCACCACCACATAGGCTTAAATGTTTGGTTCAGTAAAAATGCACCACCTGCACCAAAAAACAGTGCAGGGCTTTTTCATACAGCCATCCTTTACCCCACGAGAAAAGATCTGGCTACTATTTTTCAGCGAATTCAACAGGCCGGTTATCCTTTAACGGGAGCATCAGACCATGGAGTATCCGAAGCGCTTTACCTGGATGACCCTGATGGGAATGGGGTTGAATTATACTGGGACAGGCCAAAAGATCAATGGCCTCAAAAACCGGACGGTTCTTTAGAAATGTATACAAGGCCTCTAGATATAAACAGCCTTTTAAAGGAACTATGAAATAGATTTTTAAATTGACATTAAATGATATAATATTCCCTGATGAACAAGTTGGAAATAAAAACAAATCCAAAAGTAGAAGAAGTCTTTACCAATTACCCTGATTTTGTACAGGATAAAATGCAATACCTTCGGCAATTGGTCATAGAAACTGCAGAAGAAACCCAAGAGGTTTCAACCTTAGAAGAAACATTAAAATGGGGCGAACCAAGTTTTGTAACCAAAAACGGAAGTACACTCCGGATGGATTGGAAACCTAAGATGCCCGACCAGTATGCTATGTATTTTCAATGTGCCAGCAGGCTTGTAGAAACTTTCAGGAGAGTATACGATCATAAATTTGAGTATGAAGGGAACAGGGCAATTGTGTTTCATATAAGCCAGAAAAAAATACCCGTGATTGAATTAAAAGAATGTATTAAGGCGACGCTAACGTATCACAAAGTTAAACACCTGATAACGTTGGGGATCTGATAAAAAATTCCACAGTTTAAATTCATAACACTAAAATAAAAGGCCGACTCATATTTTTTAGCCGGCCTTTTAAAAGATAGGTATGTAGTTTGATTATAATTCTGGCAATATTACTTTGTCAATTGCATGAATAACCCCATTCCACGCCTGCACATCTACAACAATTATATTGCTAACCCTGTCATTAGCATCTGTAAGGGTTGCGCCACCGGTTATATTAGCTGTTATATCTCCCCCTATGGTTGATATAGTCATGTCATCGCTTAACATGGTTGAAAGCACATTCGTTCCCACTACCACATGATGGTTTAACGTAGCTTCTAGCGTTGAGGTAGCAATATCATCCAGCGAAGCAGCACTCAATTCAGTGAGCAGATCAGCAAACGCTACATTGGTAGGTGCAAATACAGTAAAAGGGTCAGGATCTCCGTCAATTGATGATAATGTTTCTACATATGTAAAACTATCTTCTCTCGTTAAAGCTGCTACCAGCGTTTCAAAAGTCGGATCTGCTGTAGCAAAAGTCACAACAGTCGGAAGGCCAATAACTTCATCTACTGCATGTATAACACCGTTCCTCACATTAATGTCGGCTGTAGTTACAGATGATATTCCATTGATTTTAACCCCGCTATCGGTATTAATATACATACTTAAATTATTTTCAGATGTAGGTTCTGTAGCTAAAGTAGATATATAAGTTGTTGTTAAATCTCCGGAGAATGCTTCCATTCCAATAACGTGATTCAGTAATACCTGGGTTAAAACATCTACTGGTACATCACCTAAAGTAGCAAAACCATTATCGCTTAAAAATGTATCGAACGCATCGTTGTTAGGAGCAAACACTGTGTAATTAACATCATCACTATCAAGTGCTCCGGTTAAATCAGCAACTTCAAGTGCTGCTAATAAAGATGAATAGTCCGGGTTACCGGCAACAAAATCGGCAATGGTAGGGTTCAGTTCATCCCAAACTCCCTCAGGTAGTAAAACCTTGTCAATTAAATGTACCACTCCATTGGTTGTTTCAATATCTGTAGTAGTAATATTAGCCGGTGTATCGGTTGCATCAATTAATTTTGCTCCCCCGTCCAGGTCAACTTCAACGGTTTCACCCTGTACGGTTTCAGGCATAGCACCATCAGTTAAATCTGCTGCCATGATCTCCCCCGAAATTACATGGTAGGTTAAAATTGTGGTTAACAAATCAATTTCAGCTGGAGTATCAAAATCATCCAGGCTGTTATATCCATCTAATCCGGCAAGTAAATCTGCAAAAGCAGCATTCGTTGGTGCAAAAACGGTAAAAGGCCCGTCGGAACTGAGAGTAGCTGCCAGATCTGCTTTTACAACCGCATCAACAAGAATGCTTAATTCAGGTGTTGCCTGGGCTGTTTCAACAATATTTGACTCTTCAGCTGGAGGCGGAGTATTATTATTGTCATCATCATTGCTGCAGGCAATGAGCGTAAAAAATACCATAAAAGGCAGGACTGTTTGAAATAATTTGAATGTTTTCATTTGTTATTGATTTTTAAATTTGTTTAACTAATTTTAAAAAAGATTAAACAAACTTAATAAAATTATTTTTTGTTTAACTATTATTGATAATTGTTTAACAAAATGTCATTATAGAGAAATTTGATATCTCACGGTGGATTAATAACTATAGTATTTCGTAATTTTGCATAAAATTTTATACTGTGAAACGAGTTGTAGTTGGATTGTCGGGGGGTGTGGACTCCAGTGTTGCAGCCTATCTTTTAAAGGAGCAGGGCTATGATGTCATTGGCCTTTTTATGAAAAACTGGCATGACGATTCCGTGACCATTTCCAACGAGTGTCCGTGGCTGGAGGATAGCAATGACGCTATGATTGTAGCCGATAAACTCGGTATTCCTTTTCAAACGGTAGATTTAAGCAAAGAGTACAAAGAACGGATCGTGGACTATATGTTCAGGGAATATGAAAGAGGAAGGACACCAAACCCGGATGTACTGTGCAACCGTGAAATAAAATTTGATGTTTTCCTGAAAATTGCACTCAAGCTGGGTGCAGATTATGTTGCTACCGGACATTATTGCCGAAAAGACACTATTACAAGTAATGGAAAAGAAATCCACAGGCTTTTAGCCGGAAAAGACGGCAATAAAGACCAATCCTATTTTCTTTGTCAATTATCGCAGGAACAATTGAGCAAAACGCTTTTTCCTATTGGCGAACTTACAAAACCGGAAGTTAGAAAAATAGCAGCCGAAAATGATTTGATCACAGCCGATAAAAAAGATTCACAAGGATTATGCTTTATTGGGAAAGTGCGTTTGCCTGAATTTTTACAACAAAAACTGAAACCAAAAGAAGGTGTTATTGTAGAGGTTCCTTATGAAAATGATCATTATAAAAGAGAGATCCCTTCTTTTAATTCCAAAGCAGAAGAACTTGAATTTTTCTCTCGAAAGTATGCTTATAAAATGGAGGATGGCAAAGTAGTGGGTAAACACCAGGGTGCACATTATTTTACCAAAGGCCAGCGTAAAGGGCTTGCAGTTGGGGGAACCGTTGAACCCTTATTTGTAATCGATACTGATGTTGATGATAATGTAATTTATACCGGACAAGGGAAAGACCATCCCGGACTTTACAGAAGAACCCTTTTTGTGAATGAAGATGAATTGCATTGGGTAAGGGAAGACCTCGCCCTTAAAACCGATGAAGTACTGGAAATCAAAGCACGGATAAGGTATCGCCAGCCTTTACAAAATGCAACCCTATATAAAATTGATTCCGGTGTGTATGTGGATTTCGAAAAACTGCAAAGCGCCATAACCGAAGGGCAGTTTGTCGCTTTTTATATAGATGACGAACTCATAGGCTCAGGAGTAATCTCATAGTATTCATGCAAAATAAAATTACTGACCTTTTTAATATTAAGTATCCCATTATTCAAGGTGGAATGGTGTGGGCAAGTGGCTGGAAACTTGTTTCTGCAGTTTCAAATGCAGGCGGACTCGGCTTGCTGGGATCCGGCTCCATGCACCCTGAAGTTTTACGGGAGCATATTATAAAATGTAAAAAAGCTACAGACAAGCCCTTTGGAGTGAATGTACCACTTATCTATCCGCACGTTACGCAAATAATGGATGTGATCCTGGAGGAAGATGTGAAAATTGTATTTACATCGGCCGGTAATCCGAATACATG
This sequence comes from uncultured Flavobacteriaceae bacterium, assembly GCA_937901915.1. Classification (GTDB taxonomy): domain Bacteria; phylum Bacteroidota; class Bacteroidia; order Flavobacteriales; family Flavobacteriaceae; genus Abyssalbus. The sequence continues at coordinate 1,394 of CALGUD010000034.1, read as the reverse complement.
GACTACTATGCTAAAGGATAAAGGTATAAAAGTAGTTCATGTGGTCAGTAGTATTAAATTTGCCCTCAAAGCCCAGGAAGCCGGGGTAGATGCGGTTGTAGGCGAAGGTTTTGAAGCCGGTGGGCATAACGGAAGGGAAGAAACCACCACTTTTGTGCTGATTCCCATGCTCAAGGAGAAAATATCCATCCCGTTAATTGCTGCCGGAGGAATCGGGTCGGGTAGGGGTATGCTGGCCGCCATGGCCTTAGGGGCCGATGGTGTGCAGGTAGGAAGCAGGTTTGTAGCTAGTGAGGAAGCTTCGTCTCATATCAGTTTTAAAAATGAAGTAGTGACAGCCGGCGAGGGTGCCACCAAACTCACCCTAAAAGAACTCGCTCCTGTGCGGATGATGAAAAATAAGTTTTACGAGCAGGTTGAAGAGCTTACCAATAAACCCCATACCCCGGATGATTTACGAAAGTTACTAGGAAAAGGCAGGACAAAATTAGGAATGTTTGACGGCGATTTGCATGAAGGTGAACTCGAAATAGGACAAGTCGCTGGTTTAATCCACGACATACAACCGGTAAAGCAGATTATTGATGAGATGGTTCGTGAGTTTAATGAGGTGAAGAGGGGCCTGTGAATTTGTTGAATCGTTTAACCGTGTTGTTGTGAATGGTTATTTGGTTACTTAGTTATTAAGATATTAGGGGTTTGAAGTTTGCGGTTTGGAGTTTTGCAAAATCAAAAAAGCGTACTTCGTAAATCGTGTTGTTATTAGCTATTTAGGGTTTTAATGAATCACTTAAACTCAAGTTGAGGGAAAATTTAATTAACACTAAAACATTTATAAAATATAAAATTTTCGAAATTTGTGTAACAGAATAATAAAATGTAAGTCCAATAAGGAAACAATTTAAAACTTTTCATATGAAAACAAATATTTTAGTACTTATTATTGGCATTTTAGGAATTTTATTTTGTGGGTATTTTATTATAATTGGAAAAGATACATCATCAAGCCTAATCGGATTTATTTGCGGAGCAAGTTTAGTCTTTCAGTGGAGTTATTTAAAAAAATCAAGTGGAAAAATTATCAAGAAATAAATCAAAATTTTATTGATAAACTTAATGGCAGAATGGGAAACACTACACACAACACCCCATTATTTAGTTATTAAGTTATTGCGGGTTTGGAGTTTGTGGTTATTACAAAATCAAAAAAGGTTATGTTTAATTAAGTGTGGCATCGTTTAAAAAATAGTACTTCTTTTAACATGCGTCACCGGACATCTTAGATCCAGCCTTTTATAGTGTTTAATTTTTTTTTCTTTAAAGTCCTTTAAACTTATCAGTCATTTCGAGACCTAATTTTTGGACTAGCCAAACACACAAATTAAGATGACGTG
>CALGUD010000033.1 GCA_937901915.1 uncultured Flavobacteriaceae bacterium | reverse complement strand
ATTTTCTGCTTTTTTCTTCTAAAAAAATACTCTTTTTTACATCGAACTCACGTTATTATAATACTCTTCACATACATTCGGAGAATACAACCCTTTTATCCTGTTTTTTTTATGTTCCCATTCCCTGCTTAATCTTAATTGGTATCTTAATGATGTTAGCCATGCAACATGCCTGTATATTAATTCTCTTTTAATATCTTCTTCTTTTTCCCCTTGTACGAAAGAACAAACTGCGGCTCCAAAAGCTCTGCTATTATTAACCATACTCCCCCATATTTTCCTTGCTTCCCATGTTCTGTCATAAGAACTATTATTTTTAAATCCCAGATAAAAAGCTACTGCAATACCAATAACACTCAGAGGTTGCCATGGTATTGAAATATCAATATTGAGATATGAAAAAATAAAAAAAATTGCAAGTGAGTAGATTAAACCCCAAATAAATGGCCATTTAGACCAGTTTAAAGTCATCCAAAAGCCATAGTTTCTTTTAACGTACATAATAATAATATATAAATTGAATAGTATGTTTTATATGCTGAGCCACTTCTTTAATCTTTATTATCAATTAGCTCGAAATCCTCTTTAAGCATTTTAATTACATTTACCATAGCACGCGTGTTATGGTAATTTACTTTCCACATCTGGGCCTTTGCATTATTTATAGCGTCAGGGTTAGAATCAAGTCCTTCATCATACCAACCACCATTGGTTTGGTCTATCAGAAAGGCATTGATATAATCCCATTGCTTTTCAAATAACTCATAGTAATTTTCATCAGGGAAAAGTTTTGCCAATAGTAAAAGGGAGTTTAAACCCTCTGCCTGTGTCCACCATACTTTTGCCGGATTTACAATGGTACAGGTATCAGAATTATCCAGGTAATATCCCCCATCATAAAAGCCACCTTTCTCTTTATCCCAACCGTTAGCAATAGCGTGGTCTACCATCTTCTTCGCTTTTAGTAACGTAAGAGTATCATTTTCTTTTCCCAGAACATGCGAAGCTTCTAAAAGTAAAAAAGCAGTTTCTACATCATGACCAAACGAAACATGATCTAACCAAAAATTTGCTTTTCTTACTGCATCTGTAGAATCTTTAAAGGTAACCGGTTCCCAGTCTCTTTGGAGGTGCAAGGTTAAATAACCTTTATCGGTTGTAATGGTATCCCTGATTAATATCAACAATTCTTCCAATCGCTCTTTTAAAAGTTTGTCCGGCCACACCTCATATAATGCGGTAAAGCATTCCAAAAGATGAATTGATGAATTTTGGTCTTTCCAGTCCTTCCGAACTAATTCTCCGTAATTATTTCCGTTTTCTTGGGTGCCCAACAGCCAGCTTCCATCTTGTTTCAATATATCAAAATAACCACCGTATACAGAATCCCTGGAATGTTCTTCCAGCCAATAAAAAGTTTTTTTCGCTAAATTTAAAGCCGATGTATCTTTTGAAATTTTATAATAATTAGCCAATCCGTAAATTGCAAATGAATTTCCATAAGCACTTTTAGATGTGGAAAGCAACTTTAATGAATCCCTATCGAGTCCTTTAAGCGTATAAAACCCGCCATTTTTATTGTCCCACATATGGTCTCTTAAAAACAAATAACCGTGTTTGGCTATTTCTTTATAGGTACTATCACCATAAAATGAGGTCAAAGTTGAAGCGGTCCATACATGCCGGGCTTGTGTGACTATCATTTTATTTTGAGTTCCTTGTTTTTCCCACTTTGCATTAAAATCAGAAAAAAAACCTCCATGCATACTATCAATGGTTCGGGGATACCAGACATTTACTATCTTATTTTTTAAAGACTCTTCTAAAACAGAGGTTAAATTTTCTGCTGGTTGAATATCTTCCCCTTCATTTGTGTTGGTCTTACAAGAAGAGAATACAATCATAAATAAAATAGAAAACAGAATAGTAGGCTTCATATATAAAAATTAATTAATGATCTGCAATTTACCCTTTCTCATTAACTCTATAGAGCTAAAAAGAAAATCAATAAGATTTGTTATTACTCTACATAGTTAGTAATTTTATGCAAAACCAAAAATACAAGATTATGAAAAAAATATCATTTCTAATAGCTTCGATTCTTATATTGACTATTTCATGTAAAGATGCAAATAAGAATACTGAAACCACAACTGCTGATGAAAATTTAGATGAGATAATCCAGGATCAGGAACAAGTAGTAGAAGAAAAAACAGAGCAAACGAATGAAAAAGCGTCAGAATTAAAAATAACGTTGGAATCTAAAAGTGGAAATACCGCTAAAGGGGATGTTGTTTTCACAGAAAATAACGGAACCGTGGAAATGACGGCAACTTTAACAGGTTTAAGTGAAGGTGAGCACGCCATACACTTACATGAAAAAGCAGATTGTAGTGCAGACGATGCTACATCAGCGGGGGGACATTGGAACCCAACTTTTGAACCACATGGAAAATGGGGGGCAGAAGAAGGATATCATAAAGGGGATATTGGTAATTTTACTGCAGACGCTGAAGGTAACGGCACTGTACAATTCAGTACAGACGAATGGTGCATAGGATGTGATGACGAAAAGAAAAATATTATTGGAAAAAGCGTTGTCGTACACCAAGGCACTGATGATTTTACATCACAACCAAGTGGAGATGCAGGTGCCAGAATTAGTTGTGGTGGCGTGATTCAATAAATGGATTTTACTATAAAATAAAACTAAGCAGTCATTAAGGCTGCTTTTTTTATGTATTTTTGTTTCCCGAACAATTCATACTATGAATCCATCAGCATCCGGTTGGATAGATAAATTAGGATCATTAATTAAAAAGAAAGAGACCGTATTTAAAACTATGGACTCCCTTTATTACAGGTTAAGGGATATTGGTTTTATTTATGGAATGAATCTTGAAACCTTACTCTATTTTGACGAAGAAAATTCCTGGTCTGAAGACGAAATAGCAAAAATTAACCTCATAATTGCACTTTTTCATATTTATAAAATTGAGCTCAATTCAAATGATTATGAAGCATTTATTGAAAAGTTAATTGAATTTTACCATAAATTAAATAATGATGAAGCTCCTATTTATATTCCTAATAACTCTAAAACTAAACTTGAAACATTAATTCATCACAGGGTTTTTATAGATGATAGTATTATAACCAAAACTTTCACAAAAGTACTAACCAATTCCCTTCTCTTTATAGATGTGCTGGCATTTAAAATGTACATTAAAAATGATGAATATCCGGCTTTACATGCAAAAAAGTTGGAAAATATAGTGATTAACCTTACGTACCATACATTAAATTCTAAAGAAGAGAAAAGCCTGTATGATAAGCAACTTGTTAAACTTTTTGAATCCTCTATCTCCTATAACAAAGAAGTTATAGCTTTTGATGGTTCCTATCGCGATGAACTTAATACTAATTTTAATAAATATGAACGTAAATATTTTTTAGACCTGGCATGTTTAGCCGCCTGGGATGATCATTCGCTTGAGTATAAAGAATCTGAATTTATTTATGGAATTGGTAAAGATTTAAAGTTTGATCCTGAAATTATCACCGAATCTATAAATTATGTTGAGAACTTTTTTGAAGTTCACAAAGATAATTTAGAGTTATTGCGAGATTCTAATCCCGTAAAACAATTATATGATAACTCTGCAAAACTGGTAAACAAACTCATCAGGCGTAATAGTAAACGCTTATTAAAGGAGCTTAGCGAAAGTAAAGAACTTTTATTTCTTCTTGCCAAATCTACAAATAAGGACTTATCTCCTGAAGAAAAGAAAAAAATCCGCGATCAGCTTTTGAGTATATTTAAAGCCATACCTTCATTAGCCATTTTTGCTTTGCCTGGGGGAGCCATTTTATTACCTTTTTTTATTAAATTAATCCCCAAGCTTCTACCTTCTGCCTTTGATGATAACAGGGTTGATTAATTCTAACTCTAGCTTATACTGTATAAAATATTACAACCAAATGAGTCTAGTTGTTTAAAATATCTGGTCATTTGGTGTAATAATAATCCTTTAAAAGATAATATATTACTTTTTTAATGAATGAAATTTCTTATATAATCATTATATTGATATAACTTTATAAAAGATAGTGTACACCATCCTTTGACCGGATGTAAAAATGCAATGCGTAGCAAAAAATTAAATACTCAAATCTTAACCACAATTATAATACTGCTTATCAGTATTATTATACTTTTTGGATGGTTGTTTGATATCAGTGAAATACTGAATCTATTTCCTAATAGTGCCATTATAAAATTTAATACTGCATTATTATTCTCTCTTTCAAGTATAAGTATACTTATTTTCTCAAAACAATCGAGAAAATATTCTTTAGTTTATATTACAGCATCTGTAATAATACTAACTATATCTTTTTTAACGCTGTACCAGTATTATTTTGAATCAGATTATGAAATTGACAATTTTTTTATACAAGATGTATATTCATCCGGTTATCCGGGAAGAATGTCAGAAACCACTGCGTTCTGCTTTTTATTAACCGGTTTTTCTTTGCTGGGTATGCATTCTAAAAACGTATTATTCAGACGCTCCGTTCAATACTTGTTAATTATAATTTCGGTATTGTCGTTTGTATCATTAACTACCGATATTTTACAAATTCCTATAGAAAACAAAACCTTCTTTTTAAGCTCTATGGCGATACCTACATCTGTTTTATTTCTTGCTTTAACCTATTCCATTTCCCAAAAAAAATATTCTCATAGACATAGTTGGCTACTTTACGGAAACTATACTGGAAGCAAATTAGTAAGGCTTATTCTTCCTTTCGTTATTATTTTGCCCTTATTATTGAGTTATTTATTGCTCACATTTTATAACAAAAAAATTATTGAAGCAGATTTTGGAGTGATTTTATATACGATTGCACTAATACTTATGAGTATAATGTATATATCCTTTATTTCTTTAAAATTAAATAAAGCGGACGTTGAACGAAATGAGTTAGAAAAACTACTATTGACTACCAACCAGGAGTTAAATCAATTTAAATATGCCCTGGATCAATCATCTATTGTTGCTATTACAGACTCAAAAGGCATTATTACTTATGTCAATGACACATTTTGTGAAATTTCACAATTTTCCAAAAAAGAATTAATAGGAAATACACATAAAATTATTAATTCAGGACACCACCCAAGAGCTTTTTTTAAAGACTTATGGAAAACCATAGGCAATGGGGATGTTTGGGTAGGAGAAATAAAAAACAAGGCAAAAGATGGTTCTTTTTATTGGGTATATACTTCTATAGTCCCATTTAAAAATTCTGAGGGAAAAGTATATCAATACCTGGCTATAAGACAGGATGTTACCGACCGAAAAAAAGCCGAATTACTTTCTCTGCAAAACACGGAAAAAATAAAGGAACAAAACAAGGAATTGGAACAATTTGCATACATAGCTTCACATGATTTACAGGAACCTTTACGTACAGTTACAAGTTTTGCAGGATTATTAGAAGAAGAATATTCGGAAAAACTGGATGAAAATGCAAATCAATATCTCGAGTTTATTTCACAAGCATCAAAAAGAATGAGTGAACTTGTAAAAGGATTATTAGATTATTCGCGGATAGGCAAGGGAAAAGAAAAAGTAATTGTGGATTGCAATCAAATAGTTAACGAAATACAACAAGATTTATCTGTAATAATTTCTGAGACAAACGCACAAATCAAAGTAGAAAACCTTCCAACAATAAGTGCTTACAGTACAGAACTCAGGCTATTATTTCAAAACCTTATTTCTAACGCCATAAAATTCAGGAAAAATAATCAAAAACCACTCATCAAAATTTCTGCAAAAAAGAAAGAACAATACTACCATTTTTTAATAGAAGATAATGGTATTGGCATAGCCAATAAACATATAGAAAAGATATTTATTATATTTCAGCGTTTACACAATAAACATGAATATAATGGTTCAGGTATTGGTCTTGCCCATTGCAGAAAAATTGTGGCCCTGCATGGCGGTGAAATTTGGGTAGAATCAGAATTAAAAAAAGGAAGTAATTTTCATTTTACCATTCCATACTAAACTAAAAAATATGAAAAAAAAACTAAACTCTGTATTACTAATTGACGACGATAGATCAACAAACTTTTTTAATAAAATAATCATACAAAAAACGAACTGCACAGATAATATTGTTGTAGTTGAAAGTGGTGAACAAGGATTAGAATATTTGAATACAAGTATAGATCAAAAATTTCCTCAACCCGATCTGATATTCCTGGATATAAATATGCCTGGAATGGATGGATGGGAATTTATGAAACATTATGAGAAGCTGGATGACAATAAAAAAGGAAAAATTATTATTATTATGCTTACCACTTCCCTAAACCCGGATGATAAGGAAAAAGCTGAAAAAATAGTAGATATAAAAGGGTTTAAAAATAAACCTCTTTCTACGGCAATGGTATTGGAAATTGTTCAGCATTACTTTCCGGATTATTTATAATCATAAGTAAAACATCTAATGCACTGGATAATATTTGAATTATATTTTTTAATTTTAGCCCTAATTTTATCAATAAATCAGTAATAAGCATATGTTTTTTACGACAACTGTTGTATGGGAAAAAAATTAGATCATATTACCGAAGAATTAAAAAACTTTATTGAAACACAAAAAATATTCTTTGTAGGTACAGCCATGAAAGCCGGGAGAGTAAATATATCTCCCAAGGGTATGGACACTTTTAGAATATTAGGGCCAAATAAGATAGTATGGTTGAATCTTACCGGAAGTGGTAATGAAACAGCTACCCATTTACGGGAAAGTGATAGGATGACTATTTTGTTCTGTGCTTTTGAAGGGAAGCCTTTAATTTTGAGGCTGTATGGAAATGCCAAAATTTTTCATGAAAGGGATTCTACATATAATGAGTATATTACATTGTTTCCACCCATCGCAGGTTCACGTCAAATCATCGAAATGGAAATTGACCTTGTACAAACATCCTGTGGCTTTGCTGTTCCTTTTATGGATTTTAAAGAAGAGCGGACTCAATTAAAATCCTGGGCAGAGAAACAAGGTAGAGAAAAAATTAAAAACTACTGGAAAGAAAAAAATACAATGAGTATAGACGGGTATGAAACCGGAATTTTTAAAGACTCTTAAGCAACTCTTACTCCAGCCAGTCTTTAAAATCCTTTACTCTTTCCCGGCTAACAATAATCTCCTGTTCTTTAAAACTGTTCAGTTTTATCTGGAGCCTGGAATTGGTATAATCAATAATATCTTTTATAGCATCAATATTTATATAAAATTTACGGCTTATCCTGTAAAATTTTTCAGGGGAAAGTTCATTTTCCAATGCATCTAAAGTATCGTCAAGTAAATAATTCCGTCCATCAACCGTAAAAGCATAAGTCCCTTTATTTTCGCTATAAAAACATTCTATATCAGAGACAGAAATTAATTTTAAATGTTGCCCTACCTTTACAGAAAAACGTTTTTTATATTCACGTTCAATAGGGTTGACTAACAATTTTTTAATGTCCTCAAAATTAAGCTGTACGTTTTGGGTTGAAGGCTTTAGGTTTTTATATTTTTTTACTGCTATGACCAATTCGTCTTCATCTATAGGTTTTAATAAATAATCTATACTATTCAACTTAAAAGCCTGCAGGGCGTATTCATCATAAGCTGTAGTAAAAATAATAGCGCTTTTTATGTCAACTGCATCAAAAATTTCAAATGAAAGTCCATCGGACAACTGAATATCTAAAAAAATAAGTTCAGGGTGCTTATTGCTCTGAAACCATTCTATAGCTTCCTTTACTGAATGAAGCATGGTATGTACCTGTACGCCCATTGCATCAAGCATTCTGTTTAACCTTCTTGCGGAAGGTTTTTCGTCTTCTATAATTATTACATTCATTTTTGATATGGTTACTGGTTATTGAGTTATTAGGTTATTGGGTTTATGTTCTGTGGTTAGTTATGCTAATAAAAGTAATCATTCCCAATTGCGTTGTTTCCTGTCTTCTTCCTCCATAAATTGTTTTAATTTGCGATTCTCCCAGTCTTTTCCCATTATAGGGTTCCATTTAAATACTTTAACCGCATGAAAAAACACCCCAATGCCCCATCCCAATGCCGAAAAAAGAAACCATGGAAACTCCCATTGGTCAATCCAATAATTTAAGATAGACAAAGAAGGTACAACAATACAGTAGGCAATTAAGTTTCCATAAAAACCCTTTTCTTCTTCTACCCTTTGCTTTGCTTTTATATATTTATTAGCTTCAAATTCATTCATTTTTTATAATTTATCTTTATCCATAAATTCCTTTATTTTTCTCTTCTCCCATTCTTTGCTAAAGAATACGCTTTTTCCATAAACCCCTATAGCATGAAAACCAAGACCTATGCCCCAGAAAAATGCAGTAGAAAAGGTGCCGAAATTCCAGAAATCATATTGATCATCTGCATTTATGTAAACCATTATTATTATAACAAGGTTTACTAACAAATACCAAAAAAAGTGATAATAAAACCCTTTTAACTCTTTTAACCGCTTTTGCGCCTCAATGTATTTATCTTCTTTCTCAAATTTATTTATCATAATTCAAGTTTTAATATTATTTTTTTCTTCTAAAAACTGTTTAAGCTTACGTTTTTCCCACTCATTTCCAAAAAAAGGATTCCAATTAAACGTTTTCATAGCATGAAAAATAATACCTATACCCCATCCTATCATTGAAAATACAAACCATGGCAGCTCCCATTGGTTTACCCTGTAATTGATATAAACTAATAGCGGTATTATAATAATATAAGCAGTTAAATTAGCGTAAAATAAGACTTTCTGCCAGTTAACAGATTCTGTTACACTTAAATTAAAAATATCTAAAACCTTTTTATAAAGTGGTTTTCTCCAAAAAACCCAGAGGGCATAAAAAGGTATAGCAAGTCCCCAACTTAAGGCAAGCCAGAATGTTTCAAACCTCCAAAAATCTTCTTTTATTTCTGTATTCATATAAATCATTACCAGAATTATAATGTTAATTATAAAATACCAGAAGAGATGGTTGTAAAACCCTTTCAAATACTTTAATTGCCTTTCTGCCTGTATATGCATGCTTATGTTTTTATCGTTTTCCATGTTTTAAAATTCTACATTTATTCCCAATGAGTGCTATTGTCGTTTTCTTCCATATACTGCCGTATCTTTCTTTCTTCCCAGTTTCTGCCTAATATCCCATCGGTAAAATATACCTTGTAAGCATGGAACAGTAAACCTATACCCCATCCTATCATAGGGAACCAAAACCACTGAAAGCCCCAGGATGTCGTATAATTTATATATATTAAAAAAGGTATTACAATCGGGTACATTATTAAACTGGTATAAAACTCTTTAAGGTCTTCTACGCGCTTACGTGCTCTTACATACTTGTTGTTGTTATCTATAATTTGCGATCTCATAACTGTTGCTTGTTTTGTTAACATTGGTAATTTTACTATAAATTCTGTTGCTGTTTTTTCTACCTCAACCTTCCGGTTGGTTAAAAGGTCATATCGTTGCCTGATGTTTAGCAATCCTACTCCACTACTCTTATTTATTACTTGTTTAAGCTGAAGATTGTTTTTAACCACCAGGCTTCCATCTTCTTCATAAATACGTATATGCAACGGATTGGATTCATTGACCATATTGTGCTTAACTGCATTCTCTAATAATAGCTGTAGTGACAAGGGCACTACTTTAGCTTCAGGATTTTTAGATTGCTCAGGTATTTCAAAAATGATACTATTCTCAAATCTGTTTTTTAAAAGGCTTACATACGTTTTGGCAAACTTTAACTCTTCATCTACACTCACCAATTCTTTGTTTTTTTGCTCAAGTACATACCGGTATACTTTTGACAATGAGGTGGTAAATTTTTGTGCCTGGTCCGGATTTTCTTCAATCAAACTTGTTAAAACATTCAAACTGTTAAATAAAAAATGAGGATCTAACTGGTTCTTTAATGCGTCAAACTGAGCGGTAGCTGTACCTGCAATTATTTTTTGCTCCTTTACTTTATTTTTTTGCAGTTCCTTGTAAAAGTAAATAGCATGAAAAGTAATGGAAACTATAATGGTAATAAGCAATGAAAATAAGTAATATGACGCTTTCTCCCCTGCAACAAATTCCTCCCAGGTTTTGCCTTCTATTCCTATCATCATAAAAACCCGAATCAAAAAAATGGTCAACATGGTTAAAGTGATGGCACCAACCGCTCCAATAACAATTCTATATTTTCCATATCGATGCCATTCTATCCTCTTGTTCAAATACTCATAGTAGTAGGCATTGACTAAAGTTAAAACCACCGCAAAGAGTTGATGATACCAAAAAATTTTTAAAAGGTCCCTGTCAAATAAAACCTCATTTCCCGAAGCTACCATAAAAATGAGTTGTGTGGCCATAATAATAATACCTACAATAACTCCCAGAGATAATATTTTAAAAAAATTCTTCATGCTTCTTAGTAGTTTTAACAAGTAGCCGGGTTTATTTATCCTTTATTGCAATCGGCCAGTGTCGCTTCTGCCCTGTCTTTTCCCCAGCGCGGATAATAAGGTGTTTCGTCATTAAAGGTAGCAAAAAGTTCCAATGCCTTTTCAATGTCCTGACAAAATGGTTTTGTGTCTTGTCCAAAATACTTGGCGCTACCCATCTCCCATTCTGCCTTACAATAAACTACCCGTGGATTATTTGGAGCAATTTCATAAGCCTTTTTATAAATCTGCGATGTAGGGCCGGCCAATGTCATTCCATAAGTAGCTCCGTCATAAGATATCCATACTGTATTCAATAAGGCTTCTAAGACCATGAGCTCCGGGTTATCCGGTGATATTGCTTTAGCCATATCTAATTCTTCCTTAGCCTTTTTAAGCTGTAAAGTCAATTTCTCCTGGTCTTGCTCACCAAAACTGTACGAAATATTTATGTGTGCCACATAGTAATGTGGAATCCAGTTTTCTGTTTCTGCTTTTGAAATACGTTCAAACATATTGGCGGCTTCAAAGGGTTTTTCCTGACCCCACAGTTCAAAGGCTTTTTCCATTCCTGTCTCATACTTACCCTGGGCAGTAGCGGTAAGCACCCCTAATAATAAGGTTAGTAAATAAATTAATATTCTTGTCATGATCTATGGTTTAAAGGTTAATGTTTAATTCAATTATTTCTCCTGCTGCTTCAAATTTGGCATCCTCAAATTCCGGCGGGCCAAAAAAGCCTGTTGCATTATTGGATGTTCCAACTGGTTCAGATGGAATACCAAACATACCGGTGTCTAACTTTTTGTTTCCGTTTTCATCATGAAATACTGAAATAGCATAGGTACCGTTTTCAATACCTTCAAAAGTTACAGTGCTCTTTAAATCAGATAGTTCACCTACCTGCCCTTCTACGTGTTTATTTAAAAAAGGGTCAGCTGAATCGTAAAGTGCCACATAGACTTCCCCTTCATTACTTTCAAAACCTGAAATGTTAACCACAATTGTGGATGTGCTCTGTGCGCTTACTGTGAAGCTTAAAATTGAAGTGATTAAAATAATTAGTGTTTTCATTTCTTTAGTTTTTTAATTACACTTCAAATATCTTTTAATCCTTACCCCTGCGGAAAAATGATTGACTGAATTGTTGTTTTTTAAGGATGAATTGTATGACTGATTCACTATATTACAATTCCTTATCTTTACAGCATGATTTTCGACTCAAAGAGACTATATGCCAGGGAACTTAAAACAAGTGACCTTGAGCTTTATCATAAAATGCAAAACGATCAGCAGGTAATGCGCTATGTTGGCGGAAAAATATTTTCTTTGGAAGAAAACAAAGAAGATTTAGACCGCATTATTGAATTTTACAAAAAATCGTCCAATATCTTTTGGGTATGGGCTACGGTTTTAAAAGAAACTGATCAATTTATAGGCACCTGTGCACTGATAAAGAATGAAAAAGGAGAACATGAAATCGGATATCGTTTATTAAAAGACAGCTGGGGTAAGGGCTATGGAAGGGAAATAACCAATTGTTTAATAAAATACACTTTTGAAACTTTAAAGTTAAAAGAAATAGTAGCATATGTTGATAAGGACAATGCAGCATCCATAAAAATACTGGATGCTACATTTAATTTTATTAAAGAATTTTATAATGATGAGGATAACTGTATAGACAGATACTATAAATTATCTAACTGATTACTGCTTTTGTCATCACTGATGGTCCAGAAAAAGCCCACAAAGAAAAACTGGTCTGCATTTGGCCTTATAGCCTGCCTGTTATACACCCCGGACTCATTTGGAGTATTTGCATAATCATAACCAAATATATTTTTGGAGCCTAAAACATTATTTACTGAAAAATATAATATTTTTTGCGGACTGATAAGATAAGCCCAGTTTACACTGATGCTGTTATACGACTTAGTCTTATCATTTAAAAAACCTTCAGCATTGGGGTTTGTAAATGTTCTGCCTGAAGCAAATGTATAACTGAGCCCTATCTGGCTTTTCCAATCATTAACCCAATACTTCCCAACTACAGATAAATTATGTTCAGGGGCAAAACCAGGGGTAGCCTTTACTGGATAGTTTCTATAATCCCTTTCCGTATTCAGGTATGAATAACTCAACCAATAATCTATATTTTTTATGTTTTTATTATCCCTCCAGAATATATCGAGACCCGTTGCATGTACATATCCGTTATTTGTATAGTTAGAATCAAACCGTGCCAACTCTGTATCATACTTGATAAGATTATCATATTTCTTATAATAAGCCTCTGCCCTGAAGGTTAGACCCTCTTTGTTTAACTGGTAATTAAGAATATAATGCGAAGTTTTCTCTGACTTAAAATCTGAAGTATAC
>CALGUD010000032.1 GCA_937901915.1 uncultured Flavobacteriaceae bacterium | reverse complement strand
AAACTCTAATCTCTAATCTCTAATCTCTAATCTCTAAACACCAAACTCCAAACACCAAACCCTGAACTCCAAACTTCTACATCGGTCATCCGACACCGGACACCCGACATCTATATCAAAATATCATTTTCCTTTTCCTCACTAATAACCATATTACAACCGGGGCACCAATTATAGATGTAACGGCATTAATGGGCAAGGTGTAATTACTCATAGGCAGTTGTGCAATAGTATCGCAAACAAGCATCAATATAGCACCGTACAACAATACAGCCGGAACAAGTATTTTATGGTTCGTGGTATTAATAATTTGCCTGGTAAGGTGTGGTACTGCAAGTCCAATAAATGCAATGGGTCCGGCAAAAGTAGTTGCGCTTCCTGCAAGCAGACTGGTAGCAATAATGATGATATATCTTGATTTTTTAATATTTAAACCGAGACTCTTCGCATAATTTTCACCCAGTAGCAAAGAATTAAGGCTTTTTACAGAAATTATACTCAAGATAACCCCGGTTAAAAAAAACAGGAAAAACAAAAACAGAAGTTGGCCTGAGAGATTACCAAGACTCCCGAACGACCAGAAAATATATTGTTGCAACTTTGCCACATCACTAAAATATGAAAGTACACTAACAATAGCTGCTGTTATACTACCAAACATAAGACCGATAATTAACAGCGCCATAGTGTCCCTTACTCTTGACGCAACCATCATAACAGCTAAAAGCACTAAAAAGCTCCCTAAACTGGCTGCAATAGCTAAAGAGGCACTTCCTGTGAGTGTAGATGACAAAATACCTCCAAAAACAGATGAACCCATAATCAAAATTGCTACTCCAAGGCTGGCTCCTGAGCTTATACCCAGTACAAACGGACCTGCTAGCGGATTTCTGAATAATGTTTGCATTAAAAGGCCGCTTAAAGCGAGTCCGCTACCTGTCAGTATTGCAGTTATAGCCTTTGGCACCCGGAAATTCTGTATGATATATGCCCACGATTCTTTTTCTGTGTCACCGCCAAATAAAGACCATAGTATATCCTTAAACGGTATTGAAACAGAGCCCAGGCTTATATTAACTAAAATGCTAAGGAGTAATACCACAATAAGGATTATAAACTGGAGGCGATATGACTTGTTTACTGACAATTATTTTAACGGTTTAAAGAAAAACAGTTTATGATCCGGTAATAATCCTGGATGAATAATATGAATAATATCTTTAAGTACAACATCCGGTCGGGAGGGAGATAGTTCGTAATATAACAATCCACCGGTTTCACCTTTTGTAAGGCTAAAAGTATATAATTTTTTATCATTGTAGGCCTTAAATTCCTTATAATGTAGGGTAGTATTATCTAATTCTTCATACGATGCAAATTGCGAGGTACCTATCCAGAAATCGGCAGTTTGTGCTTTTTCAAAAACACTTTCAAAACTCAATGAAAGGCTACCTGAACCTTTGGTATCTTTCCATAAATAATTTGCATTGGCATCGTTTAGAAACTGTGCAACCCAACTTTCCCCCGCTGGTAAATACCAGATATCCTTATACATGGCACCACTTAAAACAGTAGGTTTATAAGTCGCTTTTTCAGCAATTGCTTTAGCATCTGTATATTCTTTTTCAATACCGGAAAAAATAGAGTCGGCTTCTTTTTCTTTATTAAAAAAGGGAGCAAAAAATTTAATCCACTCTGCCTTGCCCAGCGGAGTTTCTTCAACCCAGTCGCCATTATATACTACAGGTATTCCGGAGTTTTTTATAGTTTCATATGTTTTGTTCTGGCTGTCAATTGAAAAACCTACTACTAAATCCGGTTGTAACTCAAGGAGAATCTCGGTATTTATAGACTCATTAATTCCCAGTTCTTTCACTTTACCGGAATCAATATTTTTTCGTGTCTTTTCTGATGATATATATTGAGATCCCGGAAAGCCAACCAAGGTATTTTCAACATTCAGAAATTCAAGTGACGGAATGTGCGTGGTGGATGTTACCACTAATTTTTGAACGGGGATTTCCACGAGGGCATCGTATTTTATATTTTCAGGTTTTTTTGTGCCCCTTTCAATTAAAAGATATGTAAAAACTTCTGTAGAGCCCGGCCAGGGAGTGCTAACTTCAATTTTTTTATAATTTTCTGCTTTAAACAGTTTAAATCCCTTGGCATGTGTAACTGATAATTCTTTTAATTCAGTGGTAGGGTCAGGATCTGTTTTTTCATTTTTACAACCACAAATAGCAAGAATAAAAAGTAATATTTTAAATAAATGCCTCATATAGGAGCAAAAGTACTACTATTTTATGACCAAAATAAGTCTTTTCAGGCCAATATTACCCTGTTCATAATCACACCATAAGGCTCCGTAAAAAATAGTTAGGTTAGTAATCAATATACATATTATTTTTAGTAGGCAAGTGCATTTTAGAATCCGTAATAAATTCTGCAGTAACTTCCGGTTTTTTAAGTATTTTTTTTGAAGCCACACCAGTTATTTCTTCTATTGTCCTGGCTAATAAAGGGTCACTGGTTTCTCCAAGTATACCTAAGTCTGTAATATTTTCTATGATCAATACATCAGGCGTAAGTCCTTCTTCATACTCAGAAAACCCTGCACTGTTTTCAGTACGGCTTACAATAGGTTGGAGTGCATATGTATGCATTGGATTGGCTTGTTGCCTGCTTTTACCGGAGTAAGGTACCGTACTAATAAAGTCTCCCCTCGGGTCATCCAGCAAGGTGATGGAAGCCTGGTTTTTACCTACGGTCTGGTTACCTATTTGAATCACATCAATATAAGGTTCCAACCCGTTTATAAGCAATTCACTGGCAGAAGCCGTTCTGTTGGATGTTATAAAATAAACCTTTGTTAAGTTTAAACTATTAATACCTTCATTGGCATATTGTGTTTCAATTTGATTTGTAAAATTATAACTCAACCTCTCATTACCAAATAAGTCCTGCCAGAATTCATTGTATCGTAAGCGCGAATATAAGCTACCATTAAATTGCCCCGTGATCATACTAGCCAGATACGTAGATGAAGTTACCGATCCACCGG
Organism: uncultured Flavobacteriaceae bacterium; assembly: GCA_937901915.1. GTDB lineage: Bacteria > Bacteroidota > Bacteroidia > Flavobacteriales > Flavobacteriaceae > Abyssalbus. Next base: position 12,007 of record CALGUD010000032.1, on the reverse strand, counting down.
GATTATACCGCAGGTCCACTACTAAATCGGTTATTCCCTGCGATTTTAAATCTGCTATAGCCTGGTTTAATTCATCATCAAAAGGAGATGTAAAACCATTATACATTAAATACCCGATTTTATTAGATCCTTCTTCAATAACTTTTGTCATATACACAGGGTTTTCGGTGTATTCACTGGCAACAAATTCTATTTCAACCCCGTTCGGTACAATGGTATCGTCTACAACGTCTGCAAAACTTAAAGTAACTGTTTCCTGTCTTATAATGCTCAGATTACTATCGGCCGTATTATTTCTATTGGAGTAGAGGCTTTCACCATTAACTGCATAAAAAATATCTCCTCTTTGTACATCTTTGCCGGAGGCATCTGAATTTGGTAGAATATATTGTACCACACCTACTACATCATTTCCTTCGCCAATTCTATAAAGCCCGTATTCAATACCAGTCGTAGTAAAAATACCTTGTTGAGAGTCAAACAAAGTGTTATAATCGCTGGTAATGTGGCTAAAACGGTCTTCACTTACCTTAATACCCTGTTCAAATAACTCTTCCGGGCTACTGAAACCTGACAGGAAATCCTGGTAATCCCCACTGTTAGAAAATCTGTTGTCCCCTAGGTTAGGAGCAGAACCTTTCCAGAAATACCACAGGTTCATCGATTTCCATATAAAATCTTCTACAACCAGTTCTTCAGTAGCCGAAGGGATGAAGGTAGCATCATCACTGTCTGAGCAACTAAAAAAAAGAAAGCTTAAAGAGAGTACGCTAATTTTTAATTTCATAATTATTTTAAATTGAAATCGAATAAAAATAAATTATTTTTCAAAAACGTCCCAGTACATATTATCTTTGGTAACGGTATAATCTGTTGAGCTTTTTATTGTTTTAACATTTAGTTTTTCACTAATTTCATTAAACGCTTTTTTCGCTGATATACCGGTAATTTCTTCAATAGCTTTTGCTAATAGGCGTTCTTCAGGATTTCCCAATTCCCCCATTAAAGTGAGTACCTCAGGCATTTGAATGTCCGGAACCAATCCTTCAGTAAATTCAGAAAATCCGGCTGCATTTTCATTAGTGCCTACAAGGGGTTGCATGGCATACTTATGATCCGGGTCAACACCTATTAAACTTTGTTCGCCCACATACACATAAGGAGGATAATCTTTTTGAACAGGGTTATCTACTAAAGTAACAGAGAACTCATTTTTTCCTACTGTATTATCTCCAATATGTATTACATCAATGTAAGGTGCCAAGCCATTAATAATCATTTCGCTCGCAGAAGCGCTACCATCAAGTGCCAAAATGTAAACCCTGTTCAGGTTAAGGCTGTTTATTGCAGGGCCTTCACTTGAGAGTTTTTCAATGAAGTTATTTTCATAAGAAAAAGTGGCATTTAAGTTACTATTCCAGGTTTCTTTAGAGAATAATTGCCCGGTAAATTGACCTGTTATCATGCTGGCTAACTTAATAGCAGAAGAAACAGAGCCTCCGGGGTTATATCTGAGATCCAACACTAAATCGGTAACCCCATCTGCTTTAAATTGTCCAAAAGTATCATTTAATTGCTCATCATAACTGGCAGTAAAGCGATTATACATTAAGTATCCTATTTTAGAGCCGTTAACATCAATAGTTTTGCTTATATGTATTGGGTTTTCACTGAGCTCCGTTTTTGTAAGGTCAACACTTTTACCATTAGGTACAGTTGTAAGGGTGGTTACATCTACATCTGCCATGTTTAGTGTGTAATTGTCAGAATCCAATAAGTCTAAATTATTATCAGTGGAATTGTTATAATATAAGCTTATGCCATTTACCGCATAAAAAAAATCTCCACGCTTAATATCTTTACCTGCCGCATCCGACCCGGACACTACATACCTGACAAACCCCAATACTTTCGGTAATCCTTCAGGAGCTGCCTGCAAACCAAAATCAAGGCCATTGGATGTTGAAATTCCCGAAAAAGAATTAAAAAGCACATCATAATCCTCCACGATCCAACTGAATCTGTCTTTATCAACCAGAACATCATCAAATACATGTTCAGGGTCTGAAAAGGAATTTAAATATGTATAGAACTCATCCTGATCATCGAAATAATCATTTTTAAATTCAGGTACTTCATTCTCCCATAAATACCAATAATCCATGCCATTAAATACAAATTCATTTATTTCGTTATCAAGCGTAACAGGATCGGTTACCGGATCTGTAATGACAGGATCATTAGTGTCCGGTTCCGGGGCATTATCATCATCTTTACTACATGAAATAAATAGAAGTGCCAATAAAGCGGAAAGAAAATATACACCATACCATTTAGTCAGATTTTTCATTGCAATACTTTTTCGAAATATAGTCAATAAATCACAAAAAAGCTTACATTCCTTTTATTTTTAAAATACCTTGTAACAAAATTTATTGTGGTTCGTCTTGCTTATATAGTGCCATAATAAAGTACTGTGCCAACCAATTAAAAGAATGCAAAAGACAGAGTTTTTAAATACTATAATGCCTTTAAAAGATAAGCTGTTCAGGTTTGCCAAAAGGCTGCTGACATCAACAGAAGAAGCAGAAGATGCGACGCAGGAGGTGTTATTGAAGCTTTGGACAAATAAAGGTAAAATGGAGTCTTATAAAAATGTGGAGGCTTTTGCAATGACAATGACAAAAAATTATTGCCTGGACAGGTTAAAATCCAAACAGGCATCAAATTTAAAATTAGTTCATACAAATTATAAAGATGAAAATACATCTTTGCAAAAACAAGTAGAAGTAAAGGACAGCCTGGACCTTATTTCAAAAATAATGGAAAGCCTGCCGGAACAGCAAAAAATGGTTTTGCAATTACGGGACATCGAACAGTTTGAGTTTGAAGAAATAGGGGAAATGCTTGACATGAACCAGACAGCAGTGCGAGTAGCCTTATCAAGGGCAAGAAAAACAGTAAGAGAACAATTAATAAAAAAACATAACTATGGAATTAATTAACATAGAAAAATTATTAGAAAAATATTTTGAAGCCACCACTACGGTAGCTGAGGAAAAAATATTGCAGGAGTATTTTTCACAGGATAATGTGGCGCCACATTTGGAGGAATACAAATCAATGTTTAATTATTTTTCTGATGCAAAAAAAGAACGCTTTACCGGGCAGGTTCCGTTAAAAACCAGAAAGAGCATATATCTGAAATGGATTTCTGTAGCTGCGGTGGCAATTCTTTTTGTGAGTATATATTTTAATTACAATAACCAGCATTCCGTTTCTTTTGAGGAAGCATATACCCAGGAAGAATTGGAATCTGCCCAAAAGGCCTTAGAGCTTTTTGCAGATAATTTTAATGCAGGCACCAAAGGTGTGTCTTATCTATCAGAATTTGAAAAAAACACAAACAGATTTTTAATTAACAAATAAACTTTAAGAAATGAAAAAATTAATTTTATTAATAGCACTCTCAGTATTACCGTTCCTTTCATTTGGACAGTCAATTTTTGACAAGTATGAAGGAAATGAAAACGTAACATTTGTATCCATGCAACCTAAAATGTTCCAAATGCTGGCACAAATGAGTATAAGTACCGATGATCCCGAAGCACAGCAGTTTTTTGACCTTGTTAAAAACATTACAAGTTTTAAAGTCATAACTACCGAAAATGATGCAATATCTAAGGATATTGACGGATGGGTTGGTAAACATTTAAAGAGTTCGTCATTAGAAGAGTTAATGCGTGTACGTGATGGGAACTCCCATGTGAAGTTTTATGTAAAAGAAGGTAGGGATGAAAATCATGTAGAAGAATTGCTGATGTTCGTTACCGGTATTAAAGACGCAAACGTTGAAATAAACGGGCATAAAATTGAAACGGTATTATTATCGCTTACAGGGAATATTGACTTGCGTCAAATTGCAAAACTTACGGATAAGATGGATTTGCCGGGAGGCGACCAGTTAGGTAAAGCAAAGAAGAAATAATTTAGTAGAATGTTGGTCTGAAACTGTCGGGTTAATCCCCGACAGTTCAGTCTGACATAAAAAATAAAAAACAATAAAACAGTAAATATGAAATCAATCAAAAAGATCGCAACAGTTACTATTTTAGTTTTCATTATTGTTTCGTGTAGTAATGAACCCAGTCTTCAGAAGTATTATGTAAATAAATCAGAGAGCCCCAATTTTATTTCGTTAACTATTCCGGCAAATGTGATTAAAATAACGGATGCAGAACTCACAGATGAACAACAACAAGCCTATGAGTCTGTAGAAAAATTAAATGTACTCGCATTTAAGTTAAAGGGTGCTGACAAAGCAACTTTTAATGAAGAAAAAAGCCAAATAACCCAGATACTGAAAAATAAAAAATATCAGGAACTGATGCGCATCAATAATGGTAAGCAGACAGGTGTGGTAAAATATATTGGGAATGATGATACAATAGATGAAGTTATTGTATTTGGAAGTGATGATGAGAATGGCTTTGCATTAGTAAGGGTACTGGGGAAAAATATGAAGCCCGAAAATATGATGCAACTTGTACAGGCTGTAAATACAGGTAATATTAATGGTGAAGGATTAAATGAGTTAAAGCAGTTTTTTGGGAGGTAGCTATGTTTGATTGAAAATTAAAGATTAAAAATTGGTACTGTGCATGTAGTTAAGTTAGTTTTGCATACTGCATACTGCATACTGCATACTGCATACTGAACACTAAACACTGTATACTGACCACTATTATTTAACTGCTATCATTGAAATTTCAATATTCACTGCTTTTGGCAGACCTACAACGGCCACAGTTTCCCTGGCCGGGGCATTTTCTTCATTAAAGTATTCGGAATACACTTTATTAATTTCAGTAAAATTATTCATGTCCGATAAAAAAATGGTTGATTTTACTACATTTTCAAAGGTCAAGCCGGCAGCTGTAAGGACAGCTTTTAAATTTTCCATTACCTGGGTGGTTTCCTCTTTAAGGGAATTTAAAACAAGTTCACCGGTAGATGGGTTTAAACCTATCTGTCCTGAAAGATATAATGTATTGCCTGCAAGAACGGCCTGGTTATATGGTCCAATAGGGGCAGGGGCGTTAACAGTTTTAATAATTGTTTTCATGAAAAATGCAATTTAATATCAAATTTATGAATAATTATGCTTGTATGGTGTAGAAAATTACAGTCGCCTGTCTGGTTCTCGTCGTTGTTCCCATTTAAGGTCACTAAGCATTGATGATTTTATACCTATAAAGAAATTCCATGAAGCTCTTTGTCCAAAGGGTGTCCAGTTAAAATTAAAACGGAAACTGTCTAAGTCCCTGCTAATTCTTAATTGGGTATATGTAAAGCCATGATTCCTGAAATCGTATCCGGAAGATACACCTACTTTCCAGTCGGGTGTTAACTGAACATTTCCCGAGAACATTAAGGAATTATTTGTTATTTCATTTTGCCTGTTTGGATTGGAATAGGTCAGGGCATAGGCTACTCTCAAATCCCATGGTATGGCTGCATTATAATACTTTTTTTCGCCTTTTTCCGACTCTTCGGACTCTTCATCATCAAAGGGTTCAACATCTGTGAAACTTTGAGCATCCCCGAATAGGTCGTCGCTTCTCCCCCCGCTGGGTGTATTATCGGCTGGTTTAGAGCTTCCACCTTTTTTAAAGGATTCATTAGAAAAAGAGTAACTCACATTCATATTTGCATTGGTAAGCCTGAATAAGCTTCCACCATTATCTATGTTAAAAACATCAATTTTTTTACCGTCGGGGTCAATAGCATAAGGATCTAAAGTAGCTCCGAAGTTTACACTCATTTTATTTTGAAAAAATGAGGTTCCGCCAGTCATCCGAACCGGGTTCCATGAAAGGGAATCGGCTTCAAAATTATAAGCTGTGCTAAAATTGAGGTTATTTAACAGGGTGATTTTTTTAGCTTCAGTAGCAGTGGTGTCTCTGTCCGTTACCTTTGCTTCAAGTACATTGCTAAGGGAAATCCCCATGCTATTGGATTTACCCAGGCTTGGCACTCCGAATATCCCACCCTGAAAACGAGTATACTGCCTTATTTCTCCAAACTCATCAATATATTCATCATAAAAATGTTCAAATTCCGGAGCATATCCATAACTCACGGATGGTCTCATGACATGGCGGATAGCCTGTATTTTTCTGTCTTCCCTGAAATTAAAAGTTCCATAAATTGTGGTTCCGATGCTCGTGTTGAAGTTGTATTTATTAAACCTCTCAAACCCATTTATTGTATCAATTGTGGCTTCTTCCAAAATTTCATCATAATCATTCCGTTCAATTGTTTTGAATTGCCAGGTTTCTTCATAATTAGTTCCCATACTCACACTAAAAAACTTAAAAATTTTAAAGTTTGTGCTTAGGGGAATTGAGTGCTTTACTCCATTTTTAGCATCATCAAACATTCCTTTTTTAAAGAAGAGTGAATCTACTGTTTCTATTCTGTTTTCAGCTCTTAGATTATATTGAAAATTAATATTTTGTATAATCCCTTTTTTAATCCCGTCTTTAGAAGCAAAAGGGAATATCCTTTCCATGTTTCCCTGGAAAGTAGGTAGGGTCATATTAATCTTTTCTGTATTCGTATTCTGAGAATGCGTTGCAGTTAAACTCAGATTTACTGATGGGTATGCCGGAAATGTTTTTGAATATGAAACAGAAGATGACAGGGTATTATTCAAAAAATTGGCTGTATTTAGCTGATTTACAGACTGTGAATAATATTGGCTACTACCCAGGTTAACAGATGCAGAAAGTCTCGAATTAGGGTTTGCTTTGGCATCCTGACCATGAGTCCATTGGATATTATAAATAGTACTTCGCGAATATTCAGGAAAACCTTTTTGACTGTTCACCAGGTTTTCATAACGTACCCTGAAATTACCTCTGAACTTATAACGTAAAGCATAAGCTGACTCACCTCTTAATCCATAACTTCCATTGGTATAATAATCACCCAAAATAGCCAGGTCAAAATAGTCACTGATGGCAAAGTAATATCCACCATTTTGCAAAAAATATCCCCGATTATTTCTTTCACCAAAAGTTGGAAATAAAATCCCGGATCTTCTTTCATTGGTCATAGGAAAGTAAGCGAATGGCAATGCAATGGGGGTAGGTACGTCTGCAATATACATATTACTGAATCCTGCTATAACTTTCTTTTTGGGCACAAATTTCGCTTTTCGTACACGAATGTAATAATCAGGATTCTCAGGGTTACTGGAGGTAGTTAATTTACCTTCATATAAAAAATATACAGAGTCATTTTCCTTTTTAGTGATTTCTGCATTTACATTCATAGACTCACCAATGGATTGTTCGGACCTGGAATTCCATATCAAAGCTTTTTTGGAATCAAAATTAAAACGTATGGAATCTGGTTCAACAATCTGTGAACCTTGCTTAAAATAAGGTATTTGACTGTAATTACCCGCTGAATCCTTTAATCGTCCTGCGTGAACTTCGTTCTTTGAGTAGTCTATGGTAATAACACCTGCTTTGAGTTCATAGGTATCGTAATATACTTCGGCTTCATTATAAAGGTGAATTTTATTCTCCTTTTTACTCATTCTCATATAATCTTTTGCCTTGTATTTAATTTTATCGGTGAGGAAAGGTTTCTTTACGCTATCATTAACGATACTGTCATTAACTATACTGTCAGTTTGTACAGTATCTACAACTGTAAGGTTAGGAAGTGCTTCACTTACCGGAATTGAAATTGTATCTTTTTCTGCCTCTACATTTACGGGTTCTTCAACAGGTATTTCCTGTGCATTTAAAAAATGACCGAAAAACAGTAAAAATAGTGCTAAAAGTGTATGAGGTTTTTTTGTTAGCAAAGCTTTAAATCCTATTTTTGTACAAGAATGGCTCAATTTTTGACGTGTCAAACTTACGTATATTTTTTTGTCCGTTGTATATAGATTAAAAAATATTTAACCTTATGTACAACACCCGTAATTAGTTAATATTTGATTATGAAATACATTTTAAGAACAGGCTTTCTTTTATTAACATTATTTTTTGTGTTTTCGTCTTTTTCTTTTCACAAAAAACAAGCCAAAGATGACGTTTTTGTTGTTGTTTTGGATGCAGGGCATGGAGGACATGATCCCGGTAAAGTTGCTCGTGATGGCAAAAATGTATATTATGAGAAAGATGTAGCGTTAAGAATAGTTCAATTAGTTGGTAAAGAATTGGAAAAGAACCCGAAAATTAAAGTAGTTTATACCCGATCATCAGATGTTTTTGTAAACCTTTATAAAAGAGGGGAAATAGCTAATAAGGCAAAAGCAGATCTTTTTGTATCTGTTCATTGTAATGCACACAGTAGCCAGGCTCATGGTAGTGAGACTTACGTTCTGGGCTTACATGCCAGCAAACAAAATTTTGAAGTAGCAAAAGCGGAAAATGAAGTAATTTATCTTGAGGAAAACCATGAGGTTAATTATGCCGGATATGATATTAATTCCCCGGAATCTTTTATAGGCCTCGAAATTGAACAAGAACAATTTTTAGATCAGAGTATTATTCTGGCAAAAATCATAGAAGATAATTTTGCAATTAACTTAAATAGAAAAAGCAGGGGGGTAAAAGCTGCCGGATTTATAGTTCTGCATCAAACGTATATGCCCAGTGTACTCATAGAAACCGGTTTTATAACAAATAAAAATGAGAGAAATTATTTATTATCAAAAGAAGGGCAGAATTCTTTTGCACGAAATATAGTGAGTGCAATTTTAAGCTATAAAAGCTATTTGGATGAAAATGTAGGAGATGATATTCAGTTTGAAATAAGAAATGATGTGTTATCAGAAATTTCAGATGATGAACTATCAATCAAAAGTAACCGGGTTTCAATACAAGAAACATCACAAATTATTGAAAAGGTGATAACCGGGGATGAGATTTCAGAAAGTGATGTTTTTTATAAAGTGCAGATTGCGGCAAGTTCTAATGAAATTGATTTAATATCTTCTAATTTTAATGGGTTACATTCAGTATCTGTAGAAGAAGGAAAAGATTTTTACAGGTATTTTTATGGCGCCTCTGTTAATTATGATGATGCCCTGAAGCTTAAAGAAAAAGCTATTGAAGCGGGTTATGCTTCAAGTTATATTGTAGCTTTTAAAAACGGAGAACGAATCAGTCTTGCAGACGCATTAAAATCAAATTCAAATTAGAGCGTTTCTATCGAAATAATTTCTAATTTTGTTTCTTACCAAAAAAATAGCTTTTGAAAGTATCCAGAGAAGTTAAAACAGCAATAATAGTATTAGGAGGTATTCTACTTTTTATCTTGGGATTTAATTATCTTAAATCAAAACCCATCTTCGATAAAAGCCGAAAATACTATGCTCTTTATGATAATGTTGGTGGATTGGCGCCGGCTACCCCTGTAACAATAAATGGGTTTCAGGTAGGCAAAATTACCTCTATTAAATTTCATGATAAAGATGGCCTGCTTATAGTGTCATTTACTGTAGATAGTGAATTCGAATTTTCAAAAAACAGCATTGCTGAAATTTACGACACTGGTATTATTGGAGGCAAAAGCATACAGATTTTACCTGATTTTGAAGGCGAATTGGCAGAGTCAGGTGATACATTGCCTTCATCAACCAAGCCCGGATTAACAGATTTGGTTACCAGGCAACTTGCACCCTTACAGCAAAAAATTGAAAACATGATGGTAAATGCTGATTCTGTGTTGGTTGGTTTCAATGATGTTTTAGATAAAGATACACAGGAAAATTTAAGAAATGTTATTGCCGATTTAAATACAACTGTTTCCAGCTTTAAAAGCTCATCCATAGTATTAAATTCTTTTTTAACAGAAAACAAAGGCAAATTAGATAGTTCGGTTACTAATATTGCCAGTATGACCAAGCAATTTTCAAAGCTTGGAAACAGCTTAAATGAAGCCGATTTCGGGAAAGTTGTTAAAGACCTGGAAAATTCAATGTCCAACCTTGATAAAATCCTTAACAATATTGAAAACGGCGATGGTTCCATGGGAAAGCTGCTTAAGGATAAGGAATTGTATAATAACCTCTCAGACGCTTCAGGCCAGTTAGAGCTGCTTTTACAGGATATGAGACTTAATCCTAAAAGGTATGTTCATTTTTCTCTTTTTGGAAAAAGACAGAAGGATTATGTAGAACCCGATGAGGACCCCATATTACAGGATGAGTAAAATGTAGATCAATAATGAATATTATACCTAACATACTTTTTGGCATCATATTAGTGCTAGGACTCGGTTATTTTGCAAAAAATATCCGGAAAATTGTCAGGAATATAAGGTTAGGTAGAGATTTAGACCGTACCGATAATAAGGCACAACGCTGGAAAAACATGGCAATTATTGCACTTGGCCAGAAGAAAATGGTAGTGCGTCCAATAGCAGGATTTTTGCATATAATTGTATATGTTGGATTTATAATTATAAATGTTGAAGTTCTTGAAATTATTATAGACGGACTTTTCGGAACACATCGTGTTTTTGCATTTATGGGCATTACATATGATGTTCTGATTGCTTCTTTTGAAATTCTGGCAATTTTGGTAATAGTGTCTGTAACTATATTCTGGGTACGCAGGAACATAATCAGGTTAAAACGTTTCTGGTTTCGCGAAATAAAGGGATGGCCCAAATATGATGCAGATATTATTTTGTATTTTGAAGCTGTTCTCATGGTACTCTTCTTAACCATGAACGGAGCGGACTACCAACTTCAACTTATGGATACGCCATATTATACCCAAGCGGGCTCTTTTCCTGTGAGCCAGTTTTTACTGCCTGTTTTTCAGGATTTTTCACAATCTACACTTATTATAATTGAACGAACGGCATGGTGGTTGCATATAATAGGGATATTAATTTTCCTTAATTACCTGTATTTTTCAAAACATTTACATATTTTGCTTGCATTTCCGAACACTTGGTATGCCAAGTTAACCCCGCTCGGACAATTTAAGAACCTGGAATCTGTTACAAATGAAGTAAAATTAATGATGGATCCTACAAACGATCCGTTTGCAGTTCCCGAAGGTGGAGAAGCAGAAGCAGTTCCCGAGAAATTCGGAGCTTCTGATGTAACAGACCTGAACTGGTTTCAGTTAATGAGCGCTTATACATGTACGGAATGCGGACGATGTACAAGTGAGTGTCCGGCCAGTCAAACAGGAAAAAAACTGTCGCCACGTAAGATTATGATGGATACCCGCGACAGATTAGAAGAAGTAGGTAAGAATATTGATAAGAATGGTAGTTTTGTAGATGATGGAAAACAATTACTGGATGATTATATTTTGCGGGAAGAACTTTGGGCGTGCACAACATGCAGTGCCTGTGTAGAAGTTTGCCCTGTTAGCATTGATCCGCTGTCAATCATCATGGATATGCGTAGATATCTGGTTATGGAGCAGTCTGCAGCGCCAATGGAACTTAATAATATGATGACGAATGTTGAAAATAATGGTGCTCCATGGCCATACAATCAAATGGATAGATTAAATTGGAAAGACGAATAGCAAACTAATATTTATTAAAATGAACAAAGAAGAAGTAGACAAGTTACTGCATGACAAAGTAGAGGCGGGAGAACATGTAAGCCCGGTTTTACCTGAAGGTATTAAAAATTATTTAATTGATATCGATGGCACAATTTGTGATGATATTCCAAATGAAGAGCCTGAAAGAATGGCAACAGCACAAGTGTACCCCGATGCATTAGAAACACTGAACAGATGGTATGATGAAGGACATATTATTTGTTTCTTTACCTCAAGGACAGAAGCTCATAGAAAAGTAACTGAAGATTGGTTAAACAAACATGGTTTTAAATATCATGGAATGGTAATGGGAAAACCAAGAGGCGGAAATTACCATTGGATAGATAATCATCTTGTAAAGGCCACTCGTTATAATGGTAAGTTCACAGATTTAATTGATAAAGAAG